>JBAQWM010000109.1:0-3330 GCA_049298915.1 Steroidobacteraceae bacterium
GCGCGGTGCGCGCCGCGGCATCGGCACGCACATTGAAGGCCACGATCTGGGCGCGGGAAGCTGCAGCCAGCATGACGTCGGACTCGGTCAACCCGCCGACGCCGCTTGAGATCACCTTGACGGCCACCTCTTCGGTCGAAAGCTTGTTCAGCGCTTCGCGCAGCGCCTCGGCCGAGCCTTGCACATCCGCCTTCAGGAGCAGATTGACCGTGCCGGCCTTGCCGTCGTCGATCATCTGGGAGAACACATCCTCCGGCTTCGGGCCGGCCTGCTTTGCCAGGCGGACATCGCGGAACTTGCCCTGGCGATACAGGGCGACTTCGCGCGCCTTGCGTTCGTTGTCGACGACCAGCAGTTCATCCCCGGCGTTTGGCGGACTCGACAGCCCAAGCATCTGCACCGGGATCGAAGGGCCAGCCTGCGGGGTATCGCGGCCAAGTTCGTCAGCAAGCGCACGGACCCTGCCGAACTGTTCGCCTGCAACCACCGAGTCGCCAACCTTCAGCGTGCCGCGCTTGACCAGCACGGTTGCGACAGCGCCACGGCCGCGCTCGACACTCGCCTCGAGCACGACGCCTACCGCAGGCGCGTCCTGGACCGCCTTCAGCTCGAGCACCTCTGCCTGCAGCAGGATGGATTCGAGCAGCTTGTCGATGCCTTCCCCGGTCTTGGCGGAGACCGGAACGAAGATGTTTTCGCCACCCCAGTCCTCGGCGATCACCGCCTCCTGCGACAGCTCGCCGCGGACTTTTTCCATGTCTGCGCCGTGTTTGTCGATCTTGTTGACCGCGACGACGATCGGAACGCCGGCAGCCCTGGCATGCTGGATGGCCTCTTTCGTCTGCGGCATCACGCCGTCATCGGCGGCTACCACCAGCACGACGATGTCAGTGACCTGGGCGCCACGGGCACGCATGGCTGTGAAGGCCGCATGGCCTGGCGTATCGAGAAATGTGATGACGCCACGAGGCGTTTCCACGTGGTATGCGCCGATGTGCTGCGTAATCCCGCCTGCCTCGCCAGCTGCAACCTTGGTGCGGCGAATGTAGTCGAGCAGCGAAGTCTTGCCGTGATCCACATGACCCATGATCGTGACGACCGGCGGTCGCGGCAGCTGCTCATCCGAGCTCTGCATGCCGGCCTGCAGCTCCTCCTCCACCTGGTCCGCCTTCAGGATCTTGGCGACATGGCCCATTTCCTCGATGACGAGCACCGCCGTGTCCTGATCGATCGGCTGATTGATGGTCGCGATGACGCCCATGTTCAGCATGGTCTTGATGACCTCATTGGCCTTGACGGCCATGCGCTGCGCCAGCTCAGCGACGGTAACCGTCTCGCCAACGCTGACTTCGTGCTGCATCGGCTGCGTCGGCAGTTCGAAGCCGTGCTTGCGGTCGGCGGTCGAGACGGCACGGCGGCGCGACTCCGAGCGCGCGCGCCCTTTCTTGTGCCGGGCCGACAATCCGCCGGCAATGTGCAGCTCCTGGCGTCCGAACCGGGTGCTCTTGTCCTCACCGGTGGTCTTGCGGGATTTCTCCTCGCGCTGGCGGCGCTCTTTCTCGGCCTGTTCGCGCGCCTTCTGCTCGGTCTCGCGCCTGCTCTGCTCTTCCGCCGCGCGCCGGGAATTCTCCTCGGCCGAACGCCGCTCGGATTCCTCGCGTTCGCGGCGCTGCGCTTCGCGCTGCTCCACGTCGCGCCTGATGCGCTCCTCGACCGCCTGGCGCTCCGCATCCTCGGTCTCGCGCTGCCGGTCCAGTTCTTCCTGCGCCACGCGCGCCTGCTCTTCCAGCACGTCGCGCTTGATATAGGTGCGCTGCCGGCGCACCTCGACATTGACCATGCGGGCCTTGCCCATCGGCGCGGCTACCCTGATTTCGCTCTGCGCCTTGCGGCGCAGCGTGATCTTGCGGGGTGCGCCGCCATCTTCGGCCTTGCCATGGGCCTTGCGAAGGTGCGTCAGCAACTCATGCTTGGCGTCTTCGCTGATGCGGCCCTGCGGTCCGTCTACCCGGATTCCGGCCTTCTCGAGCTGCGTCAGCAGCTTGTCGACGGGGACCTTCAGGACTTCCGCGAATTGTTCGACCGTTACATCAGACATGATTTGCTTCCCCTGCCCCGGCCTCAGGCCTGACCTGCGGCCTCGAACAGATGGGCGCGCGCCGCCATGATCAGCTGTCCGGCCCGTTCCGGATCAAGGCCCGGCACCGACTCGAGTTCGTCGACCGCCTGATCCGCAAGTTCGTCGCGGGTCCGGATGCCGCGCGCGGCCAATTCGTACGCCAGCTCCTTGTCCATGCCCTCGATTGCCAGCAGGTCCTCAGCGGGGCCGGATTCATCCACTTTCTCCTCGCTCGCGATCGCCTGGGTCAACAGCACGTCGCGTGCGCGATTACGCAGTTCGTCGACCATCTCTTCGTCGAATTCCTCGATGCCAAGCAGCTCGCTGGCCGGCACATAGGCGACCTCCTCGATGGTCGAGAAGCCTTCCTGCACCAGGACATTCGCGACGTCTTCGTCCACATCGAGCAGGGTCTTGAACATCTCGCGCAGCTGTCCCGTTTCCGCGTCGCTGCGCTCGGTGGCCTGCTGCTCGGACATGACATTCAGCCGCCAGCCCGAGAGTTCGCTGGCCAGGCGCACGTTCTGCCCGCCACGGCCGATAGCCTGGGAAAGGCGATCCTCCGTCACCGCGATGTCCATCGAGTGCGAGTCCTCATCCATCACGATCGACGTCACTTCAGCGGGCTGCATCGCGTTGATGACGAACTGGGCCTGGTTTTCGACCCACGGAATGATGTCGACGCGCTCGCCCGCGATCTCGTTCGAGACGGCCTGCACGCGCGAACCGCGCATGCCGACGCAGGCGCCAACCGGGTCGATGCGGGGATCGAGGCTCTTGACCGCGATCTTGGCGCGCGCTCCGGGGTCTCTTGCCGCCCCCAGGATCTGGATCAGGCCCTGGCCGACTTCCGGCACCTCGAGCTTGAAAAGTTCGATCAGGAAATCCGGCGAAGTGCGGGACAGGAACAGCTGCGGGCCGCGCGCCTCGGAACGAACTTCGCGCAGCAAGGCCTTCAGGCGATCCTGTGGCCGGACGATCTCGCGCGGGATCATGTGCTCGCGCGGCACGAAGCCCTCGGCATTGCCGCCGAGATCCACATAGACGCCGTGACGATCCACGCGCTTTACGATGCCGGATACAAGACAACCTACGCGATCCTTGTATTCCTCGACGACCTGGGCGCGCTCGGCCTCGCGCACCTTCTGGACAATGACCTGCTTGGCGGTCTGCGCGCCGATGCGGCCGAAGGCCACCGATTCCATCGGCAC
>JBAQWM010000110.1:0-2542 GCA_049298915.1 Steroidobacteraceae bacterium
CGGTCGACAGCCTCGGCGGTGGCATTGCTGCCGGTGCCCGCGATGACCGGAATGCGACCGCCGGTGCGCTGGACAGCGATGCGCTGCAATTCCGCCGTTTCGGAGGCCGTCAACGTGGAGGATTCGCCGGTCGTGCCACATACGACGATGCCGTCCGTACCCTCGCGGACATGCCAGTCGAGCAGCCGCCCGAATGCGACTGGATCGACCTCGCCCGACGCCGTCATCGGCGTCACCAGCGCCACCAGGCTGCCGCGAAACATCAGGACTCCAGCCGTCCGGCCAGCGGAGGCGGGATCGTACTGGCGCGCGGGTTGCCGGCGCAAGCCGCCACGGAGACGGCATATCATCGACCTGCCGATCCCGGTAGACTGCGGCCGTCATCCCCGTTTTTTCCCACATGAAACAGTTCATCGCAATTTCGGCCATCGGCGGCGACCGTATCGGCCTGGTGCACGACCTGTCGAAGACGGTCGCCGACTGCGGCGGCAGCATCGGCGAAAGCCGCATGACCGCTCTTGGCTCCGATTTTGCGATGTTGCTGCTGATCTCGGGCAACTGGCACTCGATCGCGAGGATCGAGACCGAGCTGAACAAGCTGGCCGAGACCGCCGGCGTCTCGATCCAGGTCCGGCGCACCGCCGAACGAGCGGCACGCGAAGACATGATTCCCTACTCCGTCGATGTGGTCTGCCTGGACCAGGCCGGCATCGTCTCCGCAGTTTCCGGTTTCTTTGCAGTGCGCGGAATCGACATCGGGGAAATGTCGACGCGCGGCTACGCAGCGGCCCACACCGGTGCGCAGATGTTTTCCGCATACTTGATCATCAATGTGCCGGCGCGCATCCACGTCGGCGCATTGCGCGAAGAGTTCATGGATTTCTGCGACCAGATGAATCTCGACGCGATACTCGAGCCCGTCAAGAATTGACCGCAATGGTCGGCAAGGGAGGCCCAGCCATCGCCATGACCACGATCTGCATCGGCCGGAAGCCGCCGGATTTCAGCATCGCGACCACCGCCGGGAATTTCCGGCTGCGCGAACAGCGCGGCCGCAATGTCGTCATCTACTTCTATCCGCGCGACAACACGCCCGGTTGCACGCTCGAAGGCGGCGATTTCCGCGATCTGGCGGCCGATTTCCGGCGCGCACAGACGACGATCCTCGGCGTCTCCACTGACACGCTGGAATCGCACCGGAAGTTCCGTGACAAGCTGCGCCTTCCATTCGATCTCGGGTCGGACGAGGACCATGCGGTCGCATCGAGATTTGCGGTCTGGCGCCAGAAGAACATGTATGGCCGCAGGATGATGGGGATTGAACGCAGTACCTTCCTCATCGATTCCGGGGGCGTGCTGCGGCAGGAATGGCGCAAGGTCCGGGTTGCCGGGCATGCCCGGCAGGTCCTGGCGGCAGCGCGCGAGTTATGACGCCGGCATGCTGAAAGGCCGATCCGCCAGAAGCGCCCGGCGCGCATTCGTGCTCGATACCAATGTGCTGATGCACGACCCGGCCGCAATATTCCGCTTCGAGGAGCACGACATCTACATTTCGATGGATGTGCTCGAGGAACTCGATGCCGGCAAGAAGGGGCTTTCCGAGTCCGCGCGCAATGTCCGGCAGGTCAGCCGTTTTCTCGACGAGCTGATGGCGAATGCGACCAAGGAGCAGATCGATCGCGGTCTCGAGCTGCCCTCGGCCCGCAGCGGCGACCACGGCAAGAAGCCACCCAGCGGCAGGCTGTTTTTCCAGACCCGGCGCCTGACGGCCGGACTGCCGGAGACGCTGCCGGGTCATGGGATCGACAATGCGCTGCTCGGTTACACCCTCGCTCTGCAACTGGAGATGCCCGGCACGCGCGTCACTCTGGTATCGAAGGACATCAACCTGCGGATCAAGGCCGCGATTCTCGGCGTGCAGGCCGAGGACTACTACAACGACCGCACGATCGAGGATGCCGATCTCCTGTTCACCGGGGCGAGCGCTCTACCCGCGGATTTCTGGGACACGCATGGCAAGGACGTGGAATCGTGGCAGGAACAGGCCAGAACGTACTACCGGGTGCGCGGCCCGCTGGTGCGCGAGTGGCAGCCGAACCAGTTCCTCTATGACGGCGGCGGAGATTCCTTCGAGGCGATCGTGCGCACGGTTGAAGGCGATGTGGCGAAACTCGAACTGTCCCAGGATTACCGCGGTGAACGCCATGCGGTCTGGGGCATCACGGCGCGCAACCGCGAACAGAATCTGGCGCTGAACCTGCTGCTCGACCCGGAAATCGATTTCGTCACTATCCTGGGCCCGGCGGGGACCGGCAAGACATTGCTGGCCCTGGCGGCGGGGTTGGCGCAGACGCTCGAGACCAACCGGTTCAGCGAAATCATCATGACGCGCGTGACGATCCCGCTGGGCGAGGACATCGGATTCCTGCCGGGCACCGAAGAGGAGAAGATGGAGCCCTGGATGGGGGCGCTGATGGACAATCTTGAAGTACTGACGCAGAACCAGGACGGCGGCAGCTGGGGCCGGGCCGCGACCCAGGAC
>JBAQWM010000111.1:0-6287 GCA_049298915.1 Steroidobacteraceae bacterium
CGCCCTGGCCCCGCTTGACCACCAGCACATTCCTGGCCTTGTCGGCATTCAGGATCGGCATGCCGTAGATCGGGCTGCCCTTGTCGGTGCGTGCCACCGGGTTCACGACGTCATTGGCGCCGATCACTAGTGCGACATCCGCGGTCTCGAACTCGGCGTTGATCTCATCGAGATCGGAAATCAGGTCGTAGGGCACGCCGGCCTCGGCCAACAGCACATTCATGTGGCCCGGCATGCGCCCGGCAACCGGGTGGATCGCAAAGCGAACCATCACGTCCCGGTCGATCAGCAGCTGGCACAGTTCCCAGACTTTGTGCTGCGCCTGTGCGACCGCCATTCCGTAGCCGGGGATCACGAGCACTTTCTGCGCGAAGGCCATCATGACGCCCGCGTCCGAGGGCTCGATCGGCTTCAGCGCGCCGGTCACGCCCTCGGCGGCCGCGGCCTCGCCCTCGCCAAACCCCGAGAACAGTACGTTGCCGAGCGAGCGGTTCATCGCCTTTGCCATCAGCTGGGTCAAAAGCGTACCGGCCGAGCCGACCACGATGCCGGCGATGATCATCGCCGCATTCTCGAGCACGAAGCCCTCGAAGGCGACCGCAAGCCCGGTGAACGCGTTGTAGAGCGAGATCACGACCGGCATGTCGGCGCCGCCGATCGGCAGTGTCATCGTGACGCCGAGCAGCAGCGCGAGGCCGAAGAACACGATCACCATTTCCATCGTCGGGTGGCCGGAGGCCACGATCCAGCCGCCGAGCCCGATCGTCGCCGCGGTGATCAGCAGGTTGAAGAACTGTTGCCCCCTGAATCGGAAGCTGCGCTTGATGAGACCCTGCAGCTTGCCGAAGGCGATCAACGAGCCCGAGAAGCTGACCGCGCCG
Organism: Steroidobacteraceae bacterium; assembly: GCA_049298915.1. Lineage (GTDB taxonomy): Bacteria > Pseudomonadota > Gammaproteobacteria > Steroidobacterales > Steroidobacteraceae > SCUD01. The sequence continues at coordinate 882 of JBAQWM010000111.1, forward strand.
ATGAAGGCGCCGGCAGCAGCGAGCGCAGTGACAACCGGGCCATGCACCGATTCGACGCCGGCCGCCGTCGAAGCCATGCGGAACAGCTCGACCGCGGCGATGGCCGCCGCCGCGCCGCCGCCCATGCCGTTGTACAACGCGATCATCTGCGGCATGTCGGTCATCGCGACGATGCGACCCGACCACCAGGCGAGCCCGCCGCCGATCGCGATCGCCGCGAGCATCAGGGCGAAGTTGCCCATGCCGGGATAGAGGAAACTCATCACGGTGCCGATCAGCATGCCGACGCCGGCGACGATGATGCCGCGGCGCGCCGTGACCGGCGAGCTCATGGCCTTCAGGCCCATGATGAACAGGAACGCGACCAGCAGGTAGCTCGCGTCGATCGCGAGCGTCGCGATGTGATCCGGCATCAGGCCCTGCATTACGCGGACTCCTTCTTCTTCTGCCCGCTGGCCTTGAACATCTGCAGCATGCGCTCGGTCACGACATAGCCGCCGACCGCATTGCCGGCGCCCAGCACGACGCCGATGAAACCGATGATCTGCTCGGGCAGGGTGTCGGCGCGGCCGAGCGCGACCATTGCGCCGACCAGCACGATGCCGTGCACGAAATTGCTGCCGGACATCAGTGGCGTGTGCAGGATCACCGGCACGCGCGCGATGACCTCATAACCGGCGAACGCCGCCAGCATCACGATGTAAAGAGCGATGATGCCTTCCATTACGCGGCCTCCACGGTCTTCCTGGTGGGTTCATGGCGGATGCTGCCCTCGTGCGTGACGCAGGACGCCGCGAACACCTCGTCAGTCCAGTCGATCGTCAGCACTCCGGCGGCGAGCGCGGGCTTGATGAAGTTCAGCAGATTGCGCGCGTACATCTCGCTGGCATGGAATGCAACCGATGCCGGCAGATTGACCGGTCCGATGATCCGGACCCCCTTGTGATCCACCGTCTCACCGGCGCGGGTGAGCTCGCAGTTGCCGCCATTCTCGGCCAGCAGGTCCACGATCACGGCGCCGGTCTTCATGCGCTCGACAGCCGCGCGCCCGATGATGCGCGGCGCCGGACGGCCGGGCACGCCCGCGGTCGTAATGACGCAGTCGGCCGCGGCGATGCGCGAGTCGAGCACCTCCTGCTGCTTCTGCTTCTCCTCGGCCGTCAGCTCGCGCGCGTAGCCGCCCGCGCCCTCGGCCGTCACGCCGGTCTCGACGAACCTGGCGCCGAGCGAACGGATCTGCTCGCGCGTCGCGCTCCTGACGTCATAGGCTTCGACGACGGCGCCGAGCCGGCGCGCGGTCGCGATCGCCTGCAGGCCCGCGACACCGGCCCCGATCACGAGCACGGTAGCCGGGCGGATCGTGCCTGCGGCCGTCGTCAGCATCGGGAAGAACTTGTCGAGCGCCGCGGCGCCGAGCAGCACCGCCTTGTAGCCGGCGACCGCCGCCTGCGATGACAGCGCGTCCATCGACTGGGCGCGCGAAATGCGCGGCACCAGTTCCATCGCGAAACTCGTGATGCGGCGGTCACGCAGGGCGCGTACCAGCTCCGCCTGCGCATGCGGGGCGAGGAATCCGATCAGCATCGATCCCGACTTCAGCTTTGCAGCGAGGGCGGCATCCAGGGGCTGCACCGCGAGCACCAGGTCGGCGGTGGCAAGGATGGCTTCCGCGGAATCGGCGAAGGCAACATCCTTGTAATGATCGTCCGGGAACCGGGCGCGGGCGCCGGCGCCGCGCTCGATGAGCAGGCGTGCCCCCTGGGCGGCGAGGCGAGCCGCGACCTCGGGCACCACCGCCACGCGGTTTTCGCCTGGCGCGGTTTCCTTCAGCACGCCAATCGTGACTGGCATCAAATTTCCTCCCGGGATTGCCTGGCCGACCGGCCGGCCGGACCGCGGCGCGTTGAAAAATATCACAATTTCCGTATTGTTGGCGGTTTCGGTTACCTTAGTCAGCTTGTGAACCCGAGAAAGCATGCATCGAGGCCGCCGGTCCCGCCGGCGGAACATGAACTGGCGTTCCGGCTGTCGCAGCAGGTGCTGCGCACGGACGCCTCCGGCATGCCGCTGGAATGGATCGACTACAAGGAAGCAGTCCGGCTCTATTGCCTGGGCCAGGTGGCCTATGCCTTCGGCAGCCGGCTGTACGAACTGCACGGTGGCACCAATGCACGGAGCGGCCGCCAGACCGTCATCGAGGTGAACTCGATGATGGCGACCCAGGGCAGCTCCGGGAATCCCGGAAGCCTGCGCGGCGATTACGTGCCGCCGCTCAACAATGAAACCCTGTTCCGCCGCGACGCCAACCTGTGCATGTACTGTGGCAACCGCTTCAGTTCCCAGCAGCTCTCGCGCGATCATGTACGGCCTTTCTGCCAGGGCGGCAGGGACGTCTGGAACAATGTCGTCGCCGCCTGCCGGCGCTGCAACAATGCCAAGGCCTCACGCACGCCGGAACAGGCCGGCATGCAGCTGCTCGCCGTGCCATTCACGCCGACCTATGCCGAATACATCTACCTGAAGGGCCGGCGCGTGCTGGCCGACCAGATGGAGTACCTGCTCGCGCATTTCCCGCGCACCAGCCCGCTGCACGCACGCATCCAGCGCTTCCGGCAGTGAGCGCGAAGGCGCGCGAGCCGGTATACCTCGTCGACGCGAGTTTCTTCGTGTTCCGCGCCTACTACTCGGTGGGCCTGGAGATGACCGGCGTGGACGGCCTGCCGGTCAACGCCCTGTACGGCTTCAGCCGCTTCCTCGGCGACCTGCTCGAGCAGGCAGAGCCGGTACACATCGCGGTCGCTTTCGACGAGAGCCTGGCGAGCTCCTTCCGCAATGAAATCTATCCGGCCTACAAGGCCAATCGCGAGCCTGCGCCCCCCGAGCTGAAGCGGCAATTCGCCTGGTGTCGCGAGCTGTGCCGGCACCTCGGCATCGCTGAATTCGGAAGCCCTACCCACGAAGCCGACGACATCATCGGCACGATCGCGGCGCGATTCCGCAAGCGCGGGCACCGGGCGGTGCTCGTGACCCGCGACAAGGACCTCGCCCAGCTGATCCACGCCGGCGACGCCTACTGGGACTGGGCGGCGGAGCGCCGGCTCGAATATGCCGACATCGAGGCGCACTTTGGCGTGCGGCCCGAGCGCATGGCGGACTTTCTGGCGCTGGCCGGCGATTCGGTCGACAACATTCCCGGCGTTCCGGGTGTCGGGCCAAAGACCGCGGCGGCGCTGTTGCGCGAATTCGCGACGCTCGAGGAAATCTACGGCGGGCTCGAGCGCGTCGCGTCGCTCCCGATCCGCGGCGCCGGCAAGCTGGCCGCGAAACTCACCGAGCATCGCGATGCGGCCTTCCTGGCGCGGCGCCTGACGACGATCGCCTGTGACATGCCGATGGATGTCACGGCCGATCAGTTGCGCCGGCGCAAGCCGGATCTCGCGGCACTGGAGGCCTTCTACGATCGCGCGAAGTTCGGTGCGATGCTGCGAAAACAGGCGCAACGCATCGCCGATCGCGCATGAGCGGAGATCTAGCCGCGGCGATGGCGGCGCGGCTTGGACGGGAATTCGCCGCGGCACCGGAAGCGACGGTGCCGGGCGGCAGCATCAACGACTGTCTACGCTGGCAGACCGATCGCGGGCCGGTATTCGTCAAGCGCGCGCCTGCTGCGGGGCGCGACATGCTGGAAGCCGAGGCGGATGGCCTCGAACGCCTGCGGCAGGCGGGCGCGCTTCGGGTGCCGGGGACCCTCTCGATCGGCACGACGGATGACGAGGCATTCCTCGTCATCGAATGGCTGGATCTGGTCGAGCCCGATGCTGCATCCGAAGAGAAATTCGGCGAGGCGCTGGCCTGGCAGCACCGGATTTCGGCGGCTGCATTCGGGCTCGAGCGCGACGGCTACATCGGCGCAACACCGCAATCGAACGGCCTGACCGGTGACTGGCCGACATTCTGGCGCGAACGGCGCCTGCTGCCGCAGCTGCGGCTCGCGGCTGCCAATGGCCACGGCGGGCGGATCCAGGAACGCGGGCACCGCCTCGTCGAAGTGATGGGTGTATTCTTTTCGAGCTACCGGCCCGTGCCCTCATTGCTGCACGGCGACCTGTGGGGCGGCAATCGCGGGGCGCTCGCCGACGGTACACCGGTCGTGTTCGATCCGGCGGTCTATTATGGGGACCGGGAGTCCGACATCGCGATGACGCGGCTGTTCGGAAGCTTCGGTCCGCGATTCTACTCGGCGTATACGGCGACCTGGCCGCAGGACCAGCTTGCAGGAACGCGCCGCGGCCTTTACAACCTGTATCACGTGTTGAATCACCTGAATCTGTTCGGCGGCGGCTATCGTGCCCAGGCCGAAGGCATGATCGACCGGCTGCTGGCCGCCGCGGGCCACTGAGCCGGAGCCAGCCCGGGGGAGGCGAATGAAACCGAAACTGATTCCCCTCGCGGGCTACACGGAGTATCCACCGGATGAAATGCTCGCCCGCGCAGGCGCCATCGCCGCACAGATGCAGCGGCGGCGCACGGTACGTGACTTCTCAGACCGCGCGGTGCCGCGGGCGCTGATCGAAGACTGCATCCGGACCGCGGGTTCCGCGCCCTCCGGGGCCAACCAGCAGCCCTGGCATTTCGTCGCGGTCTCGGACCCGGCCACCAGGCAGCAGATCCGCGCGGCGGCCGAAGCGGAGGAGCGCGAATTCTATGCGCACCGGGCGCCGCCTGAATGGCTCGAGGTGCTGAGTCCGCTCGGCACCGATGAAAACAAGCCATTCCTCGAGACCGCGCCGTGGCTGATCGCAGTGTTCATCCGGCGTTTCGAGCGCCTGGCGGACGGCAGCAAGCGCAAGCACTATTACACGGATGAATCGGTCGGCATCGCGACCGGCCTGCTGCTGGCCGCCATCCACCACGCGGGGCTCGTGTCGCTGACGCACACCCCGAGCCCGATGAAATTCCTCAACCGGATCCTGAAGCGGCCGGCCGACCTCGAGCGGCCATTCCTGCTGCTGGTTATCGGTTACCCGGCGGAGGGCGCGATGGTGCCGGATATCCGGCGCAAGCCGCTCGCGGATATCGCGAGCTTCGTCTGAGCGGGACCGTCAGCGCCCTGAAAGCGCCGACACGACCAGTCGTCGCAACCAGCGCTCGCCGAATCCGCGCGGGCGCGCGAGGCCCATCCGCTCGAGCATCGGCATCTGCGCCGGATCGCGTGACATCGGTCGCAGCAGCCGGGCGAGCAGGGCGATTCTGCCCGGCCAGGTTCCCGCACCCGCCTTCAGCCGCTTCAATTGCCTGCCGAGCGTGATTTCCTCCGCCGTGAGGTCGCTGCCGAATGGCAATTCACCGAATTCGCCGCGGGCGCGGTGCGGCGCGAGCGCGCGTTCGAAAGCCTCCGGATAGTTG
>JBAQWM010000112.1:0-1909 GCA_049298915.1 Steroidobacteraceae bacterium
CTCCTGGGGAGAAGAAGCAGGTCAGGCTTTCTATTCTTGCGAATCAGGTCACAGATCGGGGTCATCTATGCGGTCGCAGCGGGCGATGCTCTTTTCAGGCCCAGCTCAGCGGCAACCGCTTGCTCGACAACGGTACCCTTGAAGGGGAGGGCGTAGCAAAAAGGGGCATGCGATTTTTGATGGCGAGATCAACGATCTAAAGTCACTTGATGAGGCGCTGGAACTCGGCGTCGTCAAAGAGCGAGGCAAAGGACTTGTTGCGCTTTAACTGGCCCTTCTGCGCGGGGTTGGAGGCGATGGCGCGCTCGATCGCCATCAGTGCCGCCGCCTTGTTGCCCTGGCGCAGGCTGATGTCGGCCATTGCCACCATTGCCAGATCGTCCTCGGGCGAGGCCTTGAGTGCGCTCTCGGCGAGTGCCATGGCGCCTCTGAGATCGTTCTTCTCGATCAGCGGGCCAATCCGGCCAATCATCTCGAAGCCACGCGTGACACCCAGGATGCGACGCAGCTCGACGAGCGGCTGCTTGTGGTCGTCGACGCGGATGTCGAGCAGCGTGTCGTCGTAATCGGCGCGAACCAGTGGCTTGACGATCTTGAGCATCGCGCCCTGCATGCCGCGGCGGTCGCCGCCTGCAGCCTGGCCGGCATCGAGGGCAGCCAACAGGCGCTCTGCCAAGGGCCCCTTCGCGGCCTCGAAGGCCTTGCCCATCTCCTCGATCACGTTGCCATTGGCCAGCGTGTTGCCCTGCACGCAGTAGGTCGGCGTGCACTTGTGGCCGGTCCAGTCGGGGATCGTCTTGCTCGACCACGCGGCGCTGCGGCCCTGGATGTCGATGACGGCGACCTGGCGGCGGTCGGGCTCCTTGTCGGCGCGCAGCGCGAACTCGAGCGCCTGCTGCGGCGTCATCCCGCGCTCGATGCCGTCGATGATGAGCTTGCCGTACATCGGGTTGGAGGACGACTGATGCGCGACAATAGCAACGCCGCCTTTGCCAGTGACGACGCGGTTGCCGATCGACAGGGCCTTGGACTGCACGCCGAGGCCGAGCAGGCCCGTGTCCTTCTCCACGGCGATGATTGAGAATGTGCTGTCCGCGGGCGCGTACTGCCGGGTGGGCGTCTCTTCGGCAGTCGCGGCCGTCAGCGCCAATCCAGATGCTGCAATTGCTGCCATCGCTGTCCTTCGCATCGGTTGCCCCCTCGCCATATTTACAGTGAGAATAAACCGCCTTTTTCTATGACCAAACTCATATCGCAGGACTGGTAGAGCGGTCAATTTCTTTGTGCTTGATGAAAAACTACGAATGGAAAGCGATGGGAAGGGTCATTTACGGCAGCAGGAAAACTGCATTCTTCGAGGAGAAAAAGGCAAATTTTGCGGCACGAACTGGACGACGCATCGAGCAAATCGCGTCTGTGGAGTGACACAGATCGAGGTGCTAACGTGACGCCAGCACAAGTCTAGAAGCCCACGGAGGCGTACATGTCCTTCCTTACTGACGAACAGAAAGACCTTGCGAACGAGATCGCCGCCCTACTCACCGAGCGAGGCGAGACGGTCTGCGTGGCGGAGTCTACCACTGGAGGCCTCGTGTCCGCGGCACTCCTGTGGGTGGCCGGCGCGTCCAAGTACTACGCCGGTGGCAGCGTGCTCTACACGCTTGGCTCGCGCACGGCGCTGGCGGGTGTGCCGGCATCGATGTTTGAGAACTACCGCGGCACCACGCCGGAGATGATCGCCGCCATCGCCGACGCCATGCGCCAGCGCCTGGGCGCCACCTGGTGCATCGCCGAATCCGGCCTCGCCGGTCCCACGCGAGGCCGATCCGGCCTGGCACCCGGCCGCACGACGATCTGCGTCTGCGGCCCTGTAGCGCGTGTCAATGTGCAGCAGACCGGCCTGCCGGAC
>JBAQWM010000113.1:0-8953 GCA_049298915.1 Steroidobacteraceae bacterium
CCGCGCCGGTGCAGGCTGTCGCCCGAGAGATCGATCGCGACAACCGCGCTACCGCGCCCGGCGTGCACATTGATCCGCAGCGCCGGCGCCGCACGATCGACCGACGGACGCACCCCGCTGCGGTCACGGAACTGGTCGACGATTGCGTCCTTGACCCGTTGCGCGCCGAACTGGCTGTGGTCGATGCCCGGAATGGTGCCGCTAAAATCGACTGCGAGCGTGTCGGCCTCGCCCATGTGCTCTGACCAGTCGATGCTTCTGACGCCGTCGTAGAGCCCGGCCTGGTCCGCGACCGGAAACTCCGCCACGCGCCACAGCACCCGCAGACCGACCCTCGACCAGAGACAGGCGCGATAGGCGCCCGCCAGCGTCGCCGCGCCGGCGGCGCCGCCCTGCACTTCATGCAGTTCGCCGATGTCGAGCATCGCCAGTTCCGCGGCCAGCAGGTCCGCGGTACCGGACGCTGCGGTCACGAACAGGGGATTGACGCCGGTCAAGGATCAAGCTCGACCAGCCGCAGGCCGGATCCGGGCCGCTCCAGGGTCCGGAGCAGGATCCGGTATATATCCCGATCGAATTGCCGCGGCTGGCGGTGGCATTCCGCGGGCTCGGTGTCGCCGTGGAAACTGCCCTGGTAGCACCATTGGTCGAATACATGAATCTCCTCGACACCGCTCCAGTCGCGCTCGCGTATGGCGATGCGGCCAGGAAATGGCCAGTCGCGGCGTTTCAGGCGCGCGAACGCCAGGCGCACCCGGACCGCGTGCACCGGCAGCCGCTCCATTCCGACGCAGGCACCGCGGCATTGGCCGAGCTGGAAGCCGAAGCAGGAACCTTCTCCATTCTCGAGTCCCAGCAGCTTTCCGCACAGTGAATGTTCACGCACGATTCCGGTCAGCGCCCGCTCTGCATCGCCGCGGCGGCGGAACACGCCGTGGCTCCCGGCCGTCCCTTCGTCCAGGTCCAGTTCCGAAATGACCGTGCTCAGGCATTGCCCGTCCTCAACCAGCCGTATGGTCCACTGCTGCGGGCTTGCACGCAGGCGGCGATTCAACAGCGGGCGGCGCTGCCTGATCAAGCGTGCCTCGGTGATCATGGCGCCGAATTCTCCGGCCGTTGCAATCCAATCGACGCGCCGCACCAGGCGCGACAGTTCCAGTTCCCTGACGGTTCGCCTGTCGGCGGTGAAATGCGCCAGCACACGTGCCTGGATGTTCCTGGCCTTGCCGACGTAGAGCAGCGCATCTCCCTCGCCGTGGAGCAGGTATACGCCGGGACCCTCTGGAAGTTCGTCCAGAAGTCCCGCGTCGAGCTGCGGAGGCAGCCGCGGTGCCTGCATCAGATTCCCCACGATCCCGTCGATCGCGGCCGGCGACCAGCGCTCGCACACGATACGCAGCAGCTCAGCGAGTACCTGCGCGTCGCCGAGCGCCCGATGCCGGGCGGCGCACCGGATCCCGTAGCGGTCCATGACAGCGTCGAGATTGTGGCCGCGCGCGGCGGGCGTCAGCGCTCGGGACAATCTGACCGTGCAGAGCACCGGCGCGCGGAAGCGGTGGCCAAGCCGGCGGAATTCACCGCGCAGGAACCCGTAGTCGAAACGCGCATTGTGGGCGACAAACAGGCGACCCTCGAGCCGCTGCAGCAGCGCCTCGCATACTGCCGCGAATGGCGGTGCTCCGGCCACCATCTCCTCGGTGATGCCGGTGAACTGCTGAATGGCCGACGGGATGCGCACGCCCGGATTGACCAGCGTCGAGAATTCCTCGACGACATGACCGCCGGAAAGCAGGACGATGCCCACTTCCATGACGCGGTCACGCAGTGCATTGCCGCCCGTCGTCTCGAGGTCGACGCAGGCGACCTCGCCCGCGAGCGGCGTGTCAATCGGCGGAACCGTCCATCGTCAGCAGCGGCCCGTAGAGATCGGGGCGCCGGTCACGGAAAACACCCCAGGCATGCCGGTAACGGCGGATCTCGTCGAGATCGAATGTCGAGGTCAGGACCGACTCGCTGTGGTCGTCCGCCTGCGCAACAACATCGCCGGTGTGATCCGCGATGAAGGAATGCCCGTAGAAGGTCACCTCGATCTTTTCGCCGCGTTCCCTGCCGATGCGATTCGAAGCCACCAGCGGCATCACATTTGCGGCCGCGTGACCCTGCATCGTGCGCTGCCAGTGCCAGCGGGAATCGAGCGTCGGGTCCTGTGGCTCGGAGCCGATTGCAGTCGGATACAGCAGGATCTCTGCGCCCATCAGCGACATCGCCCGCGCAGACTCCGGAAACCACTGGTCCCAGCAGACCGCGACGCCTAGCGAACCGAAGCGGGTAGGCCAGATCCTGAAGCCGGTGTCGCCGGGCGAAAAATAGAATTTTTCGTGATAGCCGGGGCTTTCCGGGATATGCGATTTTCGATAGATCCCGAGCAGGCTGCCGTCGGCGTCGAGCATCGCAAGGGTATTGAAATAGGCGTTCTGCGCGCGCTCGAATACCGATACCGGCAACACGACCTCGAGCTCCGCCGCCACCCTGGACAGGCGCGCGATCGCGGGATTTTCGGCTATCGTGGTCGCGAGTTCGAAATGTTTTGCGAGGTGATCCTTGCAGAAATAGGGGGTCTCGAACAGTTCCTGGATCAGGATGACATTGGCGCCGCGACCGGCCGCTTCGCGGATCAGCCGCTCGGCGCTCGCGATATTGGCCTTGCGATCCCAGCCGCAGGCCATCTGGGTGGCAGCCACAGTGACCTTCATGACAGGTCGATCCAGGTCGTTTTCAGCTCGGTGTACTTGTGCAGCGCGTGCAGCGACTTGTCGCGGCCATTGCCGGACTGCTTGAAACCGCCGAATGGCACGGTAATGTCGTCGGCATCGTAACAATTGACAAATACCGTGCCGGCGCGGATCGACTTCGCGACCCGGTGTGCCGTCGTGAGATCCCGCGTCCACACCGCCGCGGCGAGACCGTACATGACGTCATTCGCCATCTTGACAGCCTCATTCACACTCTTGAATGTCAGCGCCGAGAGCACCGGCCCGAAGATCTCCTCGCGCGCGATGCGCATGTCCATCTGCACGCCGTCGAAAACTGTCGGCTCGACGAAGAATCCGCCCGAGTCTTCGCGCACGCGGCGGCCGCCGGAACGGAGCTGCGCGCCACCCTTGAGTCCGGACTCGATATAGCCCAGCACGGTCTGCATCTGGGCCTGGTCCACGATGGCGCCGAGTCTTGTCCCCGGTTCGAGCGGATCGCCCGGCGCCATCGATGCGCCGATCTCGACGATCTTGTCCAGCATCGCGTCGCGGATTGATTCGTGTACCAGCAGCCGCGATGCCGCAGAACACATCTCGCCCTGATTGAAGAAAATCCCGGAGGCCGCAGCCTTTGCGGCGCGCTCCAGATCGGCGACATCCGCCATCACGATATTCGGGGACTTGCCGCCGCATTCAAGCCAGACGCGCTTCATGTTGGAGCGCCCCGAGTACTCCAGGATGCGCCGGCCGATGCGCGTCGAACCGGTGAACGCGATGCAGTCCACATCCATGTGCAGCGCAAGCGCCTCGCCGGCCGTGTGCCCGAGTCCCGGCACGACATTCAGCACACCCTCCGGCAGGCCGGCTTCAATCGCGATTTCAGCGAGTCGCAGCGCGGTCAGCGGTGACTTCTCCGATGGTTTCAGCACGACTGAATTGCCGGTCGCAAGCGCCGGACCCAGCTTCCAGCAGGCCATCAGCAACGGGAAATTCCAGGGCACGATCGCGCCCACGACACCGACCGGCTCGCGCGTTATCAGGGCGAGCGAATCATGCGGCGTCGGCGCGATTTCGTCGTAGACCTTGTCGACCGCCTCGGCGTACCAGGCGATGCAGCGCGCAGCGCCCGGAATGTCGATCTTGAGCGAGTCCGAAATCGGCTTGCCCATGTCGAGTGTCTCGGTCAGCGCGAGCTCTTCGCGGTGCTTGCGGATCAGTTCCGAGAAACGAAGCAGCACTTTCTTGCGCGAGGCAGGCGCCATGCGCGACCAGTGCCCGTCATCAAACGCGCGACGCGCGCTCGTGACCGCCGCATCCACGTCCCGGGCGCTGCAGGCGGCGATCTGGGCGATCGGCTTGCCGGTCGCGGGATTGATGCATGCAAATGTCTCTCCCGAGGCTGCCGGCTGGAATTTGCCATCGATGAACGCCTCGGTGCGGAATTTCAGCGTCGCAGCGCGATCGCGCCAATTACTCGTCTCTGCTTCGCGTTTCAATGCAGCACTGCTCCCATTCAGAGTCTCGGCGGCGTCGTGGCGCTGATGATCTCACACCGCTCGCGGCCGCGACTGCGGAATCTGTGCGGCACGGTGCTCGCAAAATAGTAGGCATCACCCGGCACCAGCACCCGGGTCTGGCCGCCGATCGTCGCTTCGATCCGGCCGCTGACCACGATCCCACCCTCTTCACCGGCGTGAGCCAGCATCTCCGGGCCGGTGTCCGCGCCGGGCTCATACACCTCGTGCAGACTGCCGGAGTAAAATACCTGCGGTGGCGCATCAGGGTCCGTCGTGAAAAACTCCGCAAGCGGCATCGGCAGTCCGTCCAGCACCTTTTTCAGCGAGGCGACCGAAGGGCTGACGCGGCCCTGCTCGATCAGCGAAATCATGCCGTTCGTGACGCCGGCCCGCTTGGCAAGCTCGCGTTGCGAGAGCCCATGCAGCAGGCGCACTGCCTTCAGACGGGCGCCGACATCAGTGTTCATCGTCACTGCCCTGCATGTCTATGATATTAAACAGAACTTCCGTAATATCGCCCCTGCCTGCGATATGTGTCAATTATCCTGATCACCACCAGCCCACGGTGCCAACGCAAATGAGCCCCCCCAAAGCCGGACGCGCCGCGCTCGAAGCCTTCTGGATGCCATTCACGGCAAATCGCCAGTTCAAGTCGGCGCCGCGACTGCTCGCCCGCGCAGAAGGCATGTATTACTGGACACCGGATGGACGCCAGGTCCTCGACGGATGCGCCGGCTTGTGGTGCGTGAATGCCGGCCACGGCAGGCGCGAGATCACCGAGGCGGTTTCAGCGCAGATTGCGGAAATGGACTACGCGCCGCCATTCCAGATGGGGCACCCGCTCGCATTTGATCTTGCGAATGCTCTGATCGAGATCTCGCCCCAGGGCCTCGATCACGTGTTCTTCACGAATTCCGGCTCGGAGTCGGTCGACACCGCGCTCAAGATTGCGATTGCCTGGCACCGGGTACGTGGCGATGCGGCGCGCACGCGGCTGATCGGCCGCGAACGCGGCTATCACGGGGTCGGCTTCGGCGGTATCTCGGTCGGTGGAATGGTCAACAACCGCAAGTATTTCGGCGCGCTGCTTCCGGGCGTGGATCATCTGCGCCACACGCATGACCATGCGCGCAACGCCTATTCACGCGGACTGCCGGCGCATGGCGCCGAGTTCGCCGATGATCTCGAGCGCCTGGTGGCGCTGCACGATGCCTCGACGATCGCGGCAGTCATCGTCGAGCCGATTGCGGGTTCCACCGGCGTGCTGTTGCCTCCGCGCGGCTACCTCGAGCGGCTGCGCGAGATCTGCACCAGACACGGGATCCTGCTGATATTCGACGAAGTGATCACCGGTTTCGGCCGCACCGGATCCGCATTTGCGGCGCAGGAATTCGGCGTCGTGCCCGACATGATGACTTGCGCGAAAGGCCTTACGAATGGTGCCATACCGATGGGCGCGGTGTTCGTGCGCCGCGAAATCTACGATGCCTTCATGACCGGACCGGAACAGGCGATCGAGTTGTTTCATGGCTACACCTATTCGGCGCATCCGGTTGCCTGTGCGGCCGGGCTGGCAACGCAGCGGATCTACCGGCAGGGCCTGTTCGGCCAGGCGCGCGCGATGGCACCCTACTGGGAAAATGCCGTGCATGGCCTGAAGGGCCGCCGGCATGTCGTGGACCTGCGCTGCTATGGCCTGGTCGCCGGTATCGAACTCGAGCCACGCGCCGGCGCCCCGGCTGCGCGCGGTTACGAGGCCCTGGTGGCGGCGTTCGAGCGCGGGCTGCTGATAAGGACCACCGGCGACACCATTGCGCTATCGCCGCCGCTGATCATCCAGCGCGCGGAAGTGGACAGGATCTGCGAGACGCTCGCCGCCGTGATCGACGGCCTGGAATGAAAAAAGCCGGGCCGCCATTCGGCGGCCCGGCCTTGCTCAGGCAGGATCGCGCGTAACGCGAATGCCGTTATTCGCCGCCCCAGGGGAACGTAGTCGCGATCGAGAACAGGACGCGTCCTTCGTTATTGAAGACATCATCCGTGATCTTGAAGGCGCCGCTCAGGTCCGTACCCGTGTACTTGAGACTCAGTGTGAAGTGGCCGACCGCGCGGGACACGGCGACCGAGTAATCAAAAAACTCGAAACCGTCGAATGCCTCGCCGTAGTTGTAGCCGCCATGCAGACTCAGACTGAACGCGGACGGAAGCTCGAACGTCGCGCCGAGCTCGCTGTAGGACGCGTCCAGAGTGGTACCGGCGTAATCATTCGTGAACCACTGCTTGAACTTCACGGGCCCGTACGATATCGCACCCCAGATCTCGGGATAGTCCGCGATCTTGGCCTTGGTCGGCGAACTCGAACTGTCCGGGTACAGGTACCAGATGATGCCGACGTCCCAGCCTACGCCGCCGTCCCATTCACCGGCCTTGCCGACATAGAGATCGAGTTCGATGTCGCCATCGACGAAGGGGCCATAGTCGATGTTGCTGGCCCACGCGCCTGCGTAGAATCCACTTTCAGCGGCAAAATCCAGGCTGGCCTGCAGAGCCGGATCCTTGGCGCTGAGCGAAAAGCCGCGGAAATCGTAGTCCGACACGGCTGTGACCGTGGACGAAACAGCGGCGTATGCCGCGCCCGATATGCCGAGCAGACCGGCCGCGACCAATCCAATTGAATATTTCATCGCTTATCCCTCGTTGCGCCGGGCCCTGAACGAGCCGTAGCTTGCCGGCTATTGTAATGCGAAATCGTGTGTGTCGCGCAACGAAAGGCGAACGGAACTCACGGAATCCTGCAGGAATGCGGTCAAACGCTGTGGTGCATCTGCCACAGCGCCTCAATCAGCCTTCGCAGCCTCGAAAATCGCGTAGCGCTTGCGCGCCGGCTCCAGGGTCTCCCAGGTGCCGCTGAAGCCGGCAGGTATGACCCAGGCGTCGCCGGCATTGAATTGCCAGCTTCGGCCCTCGGCAGAAGTCAGCACGACGCGCCCTTCGAGCAGATGACAGAACTCGTGCTCGCTGTACTCGACCCGCCATTTGCCGACATTACTGGCCCAGGTGCCGGCGAAAAACTGCTTGCTGGGGTCCGTATAGTAATTCCGCACCAGCGTGCGCGGTTCACCCTTCAATACGCGCTCCGGCGCCGGTGCGGATTCCTGCGCTTTGAGATTGCGCCGGAAATCCACGATCACGGGTGTAGTCATGGGCCTCTCCAGGACGCCGCGAGATCGGCCGCGGCGGCAGCCGATGTTACGATAAAATGCGTCACAGCCCGGAGGTCACAGTGAAAAACAACGAATCCCTGGCCGCGAGACGCAATGCGGCCGTGGCGCGCGGCGTCGCGATGGCGCAGCCAATCTATATCGAACGCGCCGAAAATGCCGTGTTGTGGGATGCCGACGGGCAGCGTTACGTCGACTTCGCCGGCGGCATCGCCGTACTGAACACCGGCCATCGTCATCCGCGCGTACTCGAAGCGGTGCGCAAACAGATCGACAAGGTCACGCACACCTGCTTCCAGGTAACCGGATACGAACCCTATGTCGCCCTGTGCGAACGGCTCAACAAGCTTGCTCCGGGTGCGGGCGCATACAAGACGCTGCTGATGACGACCGGTGCCGAGGCCATCGAGAATGCGATCAAGATCGCCCGTGTCCATACCGGGCGACCCGGCGTCATCGCGTTCTCCGGCGGTTTTCACGGCCGCACGATGATGGCGCTTGCGCTGACCGGCAAGGTCGATCCGTACAAGGCCGGATTCGGGCCACTGCCGGGCGAGGTCTATCATGCGCCCTTCCCGAACGCGCTGCATGGCGTATCGACGGACGATTCGCTCGACGCGATCGCGATGCTGTTCAAGTGCGACATAGACCCGACGCGGGTCGCTGCGATCGTGCTGGAACCGGTGCAGGGCGAGGGCGGGTTCTACGTGGCGCCGAAGGAATTCGTGCTGCGCCTGCGCGAGCTATGCGACCGGCACGGCATCCTGCTGATCGCGGACGAGATCCAGAGTGGCGCCGGTCGCACCGGGCGGATGTTCGCGATCGAGCACTTCGGCGTTGCCGCGGACATCATGACGCTCGCCAAGTCGCTCGCCGGAGGTTTCCCGCTTTCAGCGGTGATCGGCCGCGCCGAAGTCATGGATGCCTGCGCGCCGGGCGGACTCGGCGGCACCTACGCCGGCAATCCGGTCGCCTGCGCCGCCGCGCTCGCCGTACTCGACGTGTTCGAGCAGGAGCAGATATTTGCGCGTGCCGGCAAGCTGGGCACGCGACTGACGACGAGACTGAAAAAGCTCGCCACCCGTCACCCTTCGATCGCCGAGGTCCGCGGACTCGGCGCGATGGTCGCTTTCGAGCTGTGCGAAGGCGGCGACCCGCACAAGCCTGCCGCCGACCTGACCAAGAAGCTGACGAAGCGCGCGCGCGAACTCGGCCTGCTGCTGCTGTCCTGCGGAATCTACGGCAATGTCATCCGCGTCCTGGTGCCGATCACCGCGGAGGATGCCGTCGTGGACGAGGGACTCGGCATCCTGGAGCGTGCTTTCGACGAGCTCGAAATGGTGGCTAGGGAGAGAATCGAACTCTCGACCCCGGGGTTATGAATCCCGTGCTCTAACCAGCTGAGCTACCTAGCCACGCGGTGGGAAGGTACCCTCGGGGAGGCGGGATTGTCGGGACCGTG
>JBAQWM010000114.1:0-1724 GCA_049298915.1 Steroidobacteraceae bacterium
GTTCTATGCAGAAGGCAGTACTGCCGATGGCAAACTCGCGAATGTATTCGTGCAGCGCTATGTGGGCGAGCGGGTCGAGGTCGCTACAGCGGCCTGGGCAGAACAGCGCGTGGTGGATGACGGCCGGATCCAGCTGGTCGTGTTGCACGACGGCGAGCGCATCGAGGGTGTGCCCGGCCAGACCGAATTCCGGCGCATCCGATTTGTCGAGCACGGGATCCCGGTGGTCCTTCCGGAACCGGGCATCGGTCGCGAGACTCCGGAACGCAGGCCGACCAGCGCCTTGATCGGATCCACGGCGCTCCCTGACATCGCCGAACTGCAGAATCGCATTTCGATGCCGGTAATGGTGCTGGTGCTGGCGCTGGTTGCGGTTCCGCTGGCGGCATTGCGCCCGCGCCAGGGGCGTTATGCGCGCGTCGCGGTCGCGATCCTGATCTATTTCGTTTATTCCAACCTTGTCGCAGCCATGCAGATCTGGATCCAGAAGGGCCGCATCGCGCCGGTGATCGGGGGCCTGTGGGTGCATCTGGTGGTTATCGTGGGTGGACTGATCCTGCTGCACCGGCAGAGCCCGCTGACCTTCTGGCGCAGGTCTGCCGGGAGCAGGCCATGACACTGCTCGACCGTTACCTCGCACGCACGGTTCTTCTCCACACGCTGATGGTGCTGGCCGTGCTGCTGGCGCTGATGATGCTGGTAAGCCTGATTGGCCAGCAGAATGACATCGGTGTCGGCAGCTACGGTGTCGACGATGCTTTCCTGTTCATCATGCTGACGCTGCCGCAGCAGGCCTACGAACTGCTGCCGATCGCGACGCTGGTCGGGGCGATCCTCGGTCTCGGCGCGCTCGCGCGCGACAGCGAGCTGACCATCGTGCGATCCGCCGGCGTTTCGACCACGCGGATTGCCGCCTCGGCGGCGATCGCCGGCATCGCTGTCGCCGTCACGATGTGGCTGCTTGGCGAGTACCTCGCGCCGCCAGCGGACAAGTACGCACGCCACCACAAGATGTTCAGCAAGTATTCGGAACTGAATATCGCCGGCAGCAGCAGCGCGTGGATACGGCAGGGTTCGAGATTCCTGAATGTGCGGCAGCAGGCGGCCAACAACCTGTTCGGAGGGGTTTTTGTCTACGAGCTGGATGCGGATCACCGGCTGCGGCTGGTCGGCCATGCGGACAGCGCCGCGCAGGACGCGGCTGGACGCTGGATCCTGTCCAAATATGCCGAGACCAGATTTGAAACTGCACAAGTCGCGGCGCGCGCCGAGGAACGCGAAGAAGCCGGCACGGAGATCAACGCCGATTTCCTCGGTCTGGCCGTCACCCGGCCGATGGCGCTCCCGCTGCGGGACGTCTACGCCTATGTGCGGCACTTGCGGGCCAACGATCTCGACTCGCGGGCCTGGGAGATAGCATTCTGGTCGCGGCTGGCGCGGCTGGCGGCGGCCATCGTCGTCTGCATATTTGCCGTGCCATTCGCGCTCGGACCGCTGCGTTCGGCTGGCGCCGGGGCGCGCACCGTGCTCGGCATCATGGCCGGCGTGCTGCTGGTCCTGCTGACCCAGACCCTCGAAAACAGCGGCGTCGTCTATCAGCTGAATCCGCTGCTGGTCGCCTGGGGTCCGACGGCACTGATGATGATGATCGCACTGGTCGCGATCAGGCGGGCGCACTAGGCGCGAAGTCCGGTCCGCTGCATGCGCATCCGGCAGACCAGATC
>JBAQWM010000115.1:0-18664 GCA_049298915.1 Steroidobacteraceae bacterium
GGGTTCCCTCGCGAGCAGACTCGTAAGTTCCGGCAGATTTTGCGAGCGAGGGAACCCCGCCCGTTCTACTCGAGGGCCGCCAGAGCACTGCGCGCCGATTCCCAGTGACGTCCGTCGAACGGCCGCACCCGCATCGATGCGATCCCTGCCGGGTCGAGGCAGCGGGCATTGATGCTGAAACCGTCCGGGTGGGAACGCGGTACGTAAAAGGACTTCACGCCGCAAATCCGGCAGAACAGGTGGCGTGCCTTGCCAGTTCCAAAGCGATAGTCGGCCAGTGCGCCGGTACCGGCGAGCAGCCGGAAATCCGGCGCGGACACGATCAGGTGCAGGTACGCGCTGCGCGCGCACATCGTGCAATTGCATTCGAGCAGGTCCAGGACGGCAGGCGCCCGGACTTCGAATCTGACGTTTCCGCAGTGGCAGCCGCCGCGGTGCCAGCGCGCCGCTTCATCGGCCATCGCCGACCCGATGCGGCGTGTTCCAGGGTGCGGCAAGCAGCTGCCGGCGGTAGTGCCGGAGTTCGGCGATCGACTCGTGGACGTCCGCGAGCGCCGTGTGCCTCGATTCCTTGTCCACGCCCGCGAGCACTTCAGGTGCCCAGCGCCGCGCCAGTTCCTTGAGCGTGCTGACATCGATATTGCGGTAATGGAAAAAGCGTTCCAGCGCCGGCATCCAGCGCGCCAGAAAGCGGCGGTCCTGGCAAATGCCATTGCCGCACATCGGCGAACTGCCGGCCAGCGCGTACTGCGTCAGGAATTCGATGGTTGCATGTTCGGAGGCCGCCTCGTCATCACTGCTCGCCCGCACCCGGGCGACCAGACCCGAGGCCCCGTGAGTGCGCGTGTTCCATGCGTCCATCGCCGCCAGTGTCGTCTCCGCCTGATGCACCGCGATCACCGGCCCTTCGGCGACAAGCTCGAGATCGGCGTCGGTGACGACGGTGGCGATCTCGATGATGCGATCGGTTTCCGGCACCAGCCCGGTCATTTCCAGATCGATCCAGATCAGGCGGTCGGCACGGCTCATGTTGCCGCTGATCTTAGCAGAGGCTAGAGTCCGCACCTGCCCCACGCCATGCATCCATTCACGCTACTCTTTCTCGCGCTGCTGATCGCCGGTCTTGGGCTGAGACTGTGGCTGCTGGGCCGCCAGATCCGGGCGGTCGATGCCCACCGCCAAAGGGTGCCTGCCGTGTTCTCAGACGCGGTCTCTCCGGCACAGCACGAAAAAGCCGCCGCCTACACGATCGAACTCGCCAGATTTTCCTCTGTTCATGCAGTCTTCGACGCGGGCGTGCTGCTGCTTTTCACGATCGCCGGCGGCATTGCGACGATCGACTCGGCGGTCGCCGCGACCGGTCTGGGGGATCTCAGCCGGGGTGTCGCTGTCATCGCTATCGTCGCCCTGGCACTGACTGTCCTGGACCTGCCATTCAGTGTCTGGCGCACATTCCGCATCGAGGCGCGGTTCGGATTCAACCACACGACACCCGCGCTGTATGCCGTCGACCATCTGAAGGGCCTCACGATCGCGGCGCTGATCCTGGGTCCGCTGACGGCGCTCCTGCTCTGGCTGTTCGGGCGCGCGGGGGCGGACTGGTGGTGGTGGGGCTGGTCGGTGTGGGCCGCATTTTCCATGATGATGAGCTGGGCCTGGCCGCGGCTGATAGCGCCGCTATTCAACAAGTTTCACGAAATGCCGGAAGGTGACACGCGCGCAGCCGTGATCGAGCTTGCGCGGCGTTGCGGGTTCGAGCCGCGCGGCATAATGGTCATGGACGGGTCGCGGCGCAGCGCGCACGGCAATGCCTATTTCACCGGTCTTGGCAGGTCCAAGCGCATCGTGCTCTTCGATACCCTGCTGGCGGCGCTGGAGGCCGGAGAAGTCGAGGCCGTGCTCGCGCACGAACTCGGCCATTACCGCCTGCGGCATGTGGCCTGGAGAATCGGCTGGTCGCTCGCGACATCATTCGGCGGATTTGCATTGCTCGCCTGGCTGGCCGGTCAGGAATGGTTTCAACCGGCACTTGGCGTCGCCGCAGGCGGCCCGCATACCCTGTTCCTCCTGTTCGTGCTTGCCGCGCCGGTCTTCCTGCTCCCGATCGGGCCGCTGGCCGCCTGGCTGTCGCGCAGGCACGAATATGCTGCCGATGCATTCGCGGCGCAGCATGCTGATCCTGCTGCGCTCTCGAGCGCGCTCGTGAAGCTCCATCGCGACAATGCGACGACATTGACGCCCGACCCGGTTTACTCCGCGTTTCATGCTTCGCACCCGCCAGCGATCCAGCGTATCGGCCGGCTTGCGGCGCAGACCTCCGGATGAAGCCCGCACCGGAAGCGGCTGTAACACGGGAAGGGCGCGTCGTCTCCAGCCACGGACGCAATGCCGTGGTCGAGGATTCGATGCGCCGGCGCGTCCACTGCGGATTGCGCGGTCGAAGACTCGCGGTGGTCTGCGGCGACATCGTGCGCTGGCTCGCCACCGACGCCGAGGACGCGACCGGGCTGATCACGGAAATCAGTCCGCGCCGTACCGAACTCGCGCGCATGAACCTGCGCGGGCAGGCCGAAGTGGTCGCAGCAAACCTCACTCAGCTGGTTTCCGTGATCGCACCGTTGCCGGTGCCGGACCTTGGCCTCTGCGACCGGTATCTTGCTGCCGCGGAGTGGGCGGGCCTCAAGGCCTGCGTCGTGGCCAACAAGAGCGACTTGTCCGGCGCCGGAAAGCTGCTCGACGGGGCGCTCGAGGGCTATGCAGCGCTCGGTTACCCGGTCGTCTGGGCCAGCAAGCACGCAACGGGCGGAGCGCGGCAACTGGCACTGAGGCTCAAGGATGAAATCAGTGTGCTGGTCGGACAGTCCGGCGTCGGCAAGAGTTCGCTGATCAACTTGCTGGTGCCCGGTGTCGAGGCGACCGTCCAGGAAATCTCGCGTGCGGCAGAGTCCGGAAAGCACACGACCTCGGTTGCATCGCTCTATCGGCTGCCTGTCGGCGGTGACCTGGTCGATTCACCCGGCGTCCGCGATTTCGTGCCCCCATTGCCGGTGCCGCGCGGGATTGCCAGCGGCTTTCGGGAAATCGCGCGAATCGCCGGGAATTGCCGCTTCAAGGATTGCATGCACCTGCGCGAGCCGGGCTGTGCAGTGCTGGCCGCAACGAGTGCGGGCGAAATCCAGCCGCGGCGGATCGACAGTTATCGCCAGCTGGTCACCCAGGCTGAAGAACGGGCCCGCAGGGACCCGAAACTCAGGCGATAAGCTGGCGCCCGGCCAGGGCATGCGCGAGCGTACCGCCATCGACATATTCGAGTTCGCCGCCCACCGGAACGCCGTGCGCGATCCGCGATGCGCGGATTCCGCGACGCAGCACGAGTTCACCCACGAAGTGCGCGGTCGCCTCGCCCTCGACCGTCGGATTGGTGGCGAGGATGACTTCGCGGATCTCGCCCCCGTCGAGCAGGGATTCGAGCTGCTTGACACCCAGCTGTTCCGGTCCCACGCCATCGAGCGGCGACAAGTGGCCCATCAGCACGAAGTAGCGACCGCGGTAGCCGCCCGACTGCTCGACGGCCACGACATCGGCGGGTGATTCGACAACGCACAGCGCGGCGGCGTCGCGACGGGGCGCCAGGCAGATCTCGCAGAATTCTCCTTCCGTCAGCATCCGGCAACGCTTGCAGTGCACGATCCCGGCGGTCGCCGCCTCGAGCGCCCTGGCGAGCGCGCGGCCGCCTTCGCGGTTGCGCTCGAGCAGGTGAAACGCCATGCGCTGGGCGGACTTGGGTCCTACACCTGGCAACACCCGCAGTGCTTCGATCAGCCGGGCGAGACCGGGAGAATAGTTCACGGCAACCGTCAGAGCGGCAGTTTCATGCCGGGCGGCAGCTGCATGCCGCCCATGGCATCCGCCATCCGCTGCTTCACGGCCTCCCCGATGCGGCGCGTCGCGTCATTGCAGGCTGCGGCGACCATGTCCTCGAGCAGCTCGCGATCGTCGCCCGCGGCGGTCGCATCGATCTGCACACGGCGCACCTCGTGTCGGCCATTCATGACGACCTTGACCATGCCGCCACCCGCTTCGCCCGTCACTTCCAGCGTGCCCAGCTGCTCCTGAGCCTTCTGCATGCTGGACTGCAATTGCTGCGCCTGGCGCATCATTTGTCCGAGATTCGGCTTCATCGGCGCATTCTACCCGACCGGTTTGATCGATTCCGGCTGTATCACGGCGCCGAAACGGTCCCGCATCGCCTGCACATTGGGGTCGCTTTCGAGTGCGAGGCGTGCCCGCTGGAGACGCTCGTCCCGCGCCTGCTCCTCGCGCCGGGCCGGTGTGTCGCTGGCTGCGGCGTCGATTTCAAACTCGAGGCGCACCGGGGAACCGGTGAGGCGGGCCAGCGCCTGGGCAAGCCGATCTTCCAGCTGGCGTGTTCGCATCGACTCTGCGCGCGCGTCGAGCAGGAAGCGGAACAGGCCGCCGGAGCGCTCGACCAGCCGGCAGTGACTGGCCAGCTGGCGTGCCGCACCCTGGAGCTCAAGATTTCCGAGCATGCCGGGCCAGTCTGTTTCTTCTGCCTGCGGCGCTGCCGCAGCCGCCGGCCCCCTGGCACCGCCCGACGCGGGCTTGCTGTCGCCGCCTGAACCCGGCTGCTGCCTGGTGACAGCTTGCTGCGGCCGGAAAGCCAGCATGCGCAGCAATGTCATTTCCGCGCCGATGCGCGGATCCGGAGCCATCGGCAGGTCGCGGCGACCAAGGATTGCCATCTGGTAAAAAAGCTGCAGGTCCTCGGCGGCCAGGTCCAGAGCGAGCCGCCGCAGCAAATCGTCCGCGTACACCTCGTCTTCCGGCATGTCGGGCACTGCCCGGCGCAATGCGATCTTCTGCAGCAGTGCCGCCATTTCATCGAGGAGCTGGCCGTAGTCGGGCGCGTATTCGTCGATCGCGGCGATGGTCTCGAGCAGGCCCCGGGCATCGTGCGCTGCGAGGCGTTCGACCAAAGCGACCACCTGCTGGCGATCCACCGTGCCGAGCATCGCGCGCGTGTCCGTCTCGGTCACACGCCCGGCACCGTAAGCCAGGATCTGGTCCAGCAGCGACAGCGCATCGCGCAGGCTGCCGTCTGCGGCCCGCGCCAGCAGGCCGATCGCGCCCGGCTCGGCCGCGGCACCCTCGGCGTTCAGGATGTGCTGCAGGCGGGCAGCGATCAGCGGCGCGGGAATCCGCTTCAGGTTGAATTGCAGACAGCGCGACAGCACGGTGACCGGTATTTTCTGCGGGTCCGTCGTTGCCAGCAGGAACTTCACGTGGGGCGGCGGCTCCTCGAGTGTCTTCAACAGGGCATTGAAGGAATGCCCGGACAGCATGTGTACCTCGTCGATGAGGTACACCTTGTAGCGGCCGCGCGTCGGCGCGTACTGGACGTTGTCGAGCAGCTCGCGGGTATCGTCCACCTTGGTACGGGACGCCGCATCCACCTCGATCAGATCGACGAACCGGCCCTCGTCGATTTCACGACAGGCCCCGCATTCGCCGCAGGGCTGCGAACTGACCCCGCGTTCGCAATTCAGCGACTTTGCAAGGATGCGGGCGATTGTCGTCTTGCCGACGCCGCGCGTGCCCGTGAACAGGAATGCGTGATGGATGCGCCCGCTGTCCAGCGCATTGACCAGCGCCTGCTGAACATGCTCCTGGCCGACCAGTTCGGAGAATGTGCGCGGACGCCATTTGCGCGCCAGGACCAAGTAGCTCATGTACCCCGTTCTCCCCACTGACCGGTGGAGGCGGCCCGCGCCAGCACCCCTCCGGCACCCGATGCCGCCGTTACCGTTGCTCCCTTCCGGGCCTGGCGGGATTCACGACTGATCGTCGCGGAGGAACCGACGCGAGCCACCATCGTTTGTGCCGGGCCGGGCATCGTAAGGTCGCATGCCGGGGTCGTCAACCGCGAGCTGCCGCCCTCTGCAACCACAGTGTCACCACTGTCCCCTGCTGCGGGCGGCTCGCCACTTCCACACGCCCGTCGTGTATGTCCAGTATCTCCTTGACGATGCTCATGCCGAGCCCGGTGCCGGGTACATTGCCTGATTCTTCGCCACGGTAGAATCGGTCGAAGATCCGTTCCACTTCCTCCGCTTCCATGCCCCTGCCCTCGTCGCGCACTTCCACGCCGACCTCGACATCGGTGGCGACGAGCCGTACTGCGACTGGCGCGCCGGCGGGCGAGTATTTGCAGGCATTCGACATTACATTGCCCAGTGCCTGGCAGAATTTGTCGGCATCCACGAATGCCGCAGCGTCGCCGATGTCACCGGAGAGCACCGGCACCCGTCCATCCTCGCCAAACCTGAATGTCTCGACAAAGCCGCGCACGGCCGGGCCGAGCGGCTGACGGATCATCGCGAAATCGCGCCCCGCGCGCGCTTCGATCCGCGCCAGGTCCAGCAGTTCAGTCACGATACCGGTGATGTGGTCGCCATGACGTCCCATGGTCTCGAGGATCTCGGCGCGCTCTGCAGCGGGTGGATCGCTTGCCTGCAGGAATTCCGCGTAGCCCGTGATCACCGCGATCGGCGTTCGCAGTTCATGTGCAGCCGTCGCCAGGAATTTACTCTTCAGGCGATTCAATTCATCGGCGCGCGTGACATCCCGGAAATAGGCGACCTCCGAGCCGTCGGCAGCGCCAACGACGCGGCATTCCAGCACCAGCGGGCGCGGCCGCAACAATCTGAAAACCGAAGTGACGCCGGGTTGGGGTTCCGTGATCGGGCCCAGCTGGCCCAGCCGCGCCCAGAATTCCGCGCGTGCCTGCCCGATCAGGTCAGGCCGATTCCAATCGGTCAATTCGAGGAATGCCGGATTGGTCTCGGTCACTCGCCCTGAATTGTCGAAGTATACGAGCCCATCGGGGGAGAGACTGAGGATCGTCGAAAGTTCCTCATTGCGCTCGGTCAGGCGCGCTTCTGCCGACTGGCGCGCGCGGTCGGAGTCTCCGAGCAGGCGTCCGAGGTGCTGCAGTTCCCCGACCGTATGCTGGAATTCCCGGACACCAAACTGCGGCGACTTCTGCTCGTATTCACCGACCGAGATCCGGTGGACCATGCGCTCGATCTGCTCCAGCGGCTGCGAGATCGTCCTGCTCAC
Source organism: Steroidobacteraceae bacterium (assembly GCA_049298915.1). GTDB lineage: Bacteria > Pseudomonadota > Gammaproteobacteria > Steroidobacterales > Steroidobacteraceae > SCUD01. Next base: position 7,141 of record JBAQWM010000115.1, read on the forward strand.
ATGGTGAGCGCGACGGTACAGGTAGGTGAAGAAGATCGCGTAGAAGCCGGCCAGGCCACCCAGCATGATCCAGCCGATCACTGCGAGTTCTTCCGACAGTGCGCGTGACTGTCCGAAAACGGCATCCTCCGGAACCAGGGTCATCAGCTTCCAGCCGGCGGTCGGGATGGCATGCCACGCGACCAGATGCGGCCGTGGCCCGTCGAGTCGTCCGGTACCGACCGGTTCTCGCGCCAGGAAGTCGCCGATCGCCGCGAAATCCCTGCGGTGATAGACATTGAATTCCTCCGGCTTGAAGGTGTCGGCACGTATGAAATCGCCATAGTCGTACGCAGTCAGCTCTTTCAGCGAGAACAGCTGCTCAGCCTGACGCGGCAGCGCGAGCAGCGTGCCGTCCTTGCCGATCAGCAGCAGGAAACCATCCCATGGAATCTCCCTCTCGAGCATCCCCGGGATCATGCGATCGAGTGTCACATCGGCGCCGACCACCGCCTCGAGGAAATCGCCCCGATAAACCGGCGCGATTGCAGAAACCATCCAGCCCTGGCCTGCCGGGTCGACATAGGCATCGGTCCAGACCACTGCCCGGCTCGGATTGTGCTGGGCATCGGCCTCGTAATAGAAATTGAAGGACTGCATGTCCATGTTCGGATCGAGCAGCCTTGCCGCATCGATCCACGGCCAGATGTGGTTCAGTGAATCGTGGGTGTTGATATAAGTCTGCACGATCAGGGGGTTCGATTCGGTGATATCGCGGAGCAGCGGGTCCAGCACCCGCAGCCGGGCCATTTTTTCGTATTGCGCAGGTCCCTTCGGTGTCCGCGCGGAATAGAAAACGGACGCCCCGCCGTCATTCCTCGCCGTGGTCAGTGCGCCGCTCGGCTGCAGCTTGAAGCGCGACCAGTACGGCGGATCTGTGGCCGGCGTGTCGAGCGCGAGCGCAGCCTGGCGACGCAGGACATCGGTTGCTGCCGCAACCTGCCCTAGCTGCCTGTCGATGATTGCGGAACCGTCGCCGACCATCCGCGAGATTTGCTGACGCGCATGCTGGCGCGTCACTTCGACAGTCTTGCGCAGAGACCAGGAATGGCTCGCCATGTATGCGACCACCAGCAGCAGTTCGACCACCAGGAGCGGTATCAGCGCATTGCGGACATAAGTGCGCCAGATCCAGCGCAACAGGGATATGTCGCCTGTCTTTCGGCGGTAGTCCGGCGCATCTGCGGCAGGAGCGATGCTCACGGAGGCTAGTGTAATCGCGGAGAACTGGCAGTGAGGGTGGGTTTGTGCGCGCTTCGCGCGCATCCCTCGCTACGCGCAACAGCCCGATGGCCTATTACCAGGGCGCTTCCGGTCCGGAAGGCCCCGAGTACGAACTTGCAGACGGTTTTGCCCGCAGACTGGGCGTTAAACTCGACCTTCACATTGCAGCATCGGGAGCCGCGGCCGTCCTGAGAATCCTTCAACTCCGCTTCGGTATGAGGCCGTCCGCCCGCATGCGCAGGAACTGTTCGCGTTCGCGGGCCTCGTTGGCGCGGACATCCGCCAGCAGCGCCTGAAAATCCTTGCGCGCCCTCAGCGAATCGAATGCCGGCTCGTCTTCAAGCGTAATTCGCCACAGGTGACTCAGGAAGCCGAGTTGTGACTGGCGTTGAAGCATCGCGATGGCGTCATCTGGCCGGCCGAGCAGGGCATATGCGATGGCCCGGCCGCCATTGAGCCAGACCTCACCGCGGCCATAGCGGTCGATCTGCATGTCGGCATCAGCCAGCAACTCGTTGAGCAGCGCTCGTGCCCGGTCGTTCTGACCGGAAGCCATCAACATGTCGGCAACCGCCGCGACGCCGTATCCCATGTCCAGCTGTCCTTGCAACACCGGCTCGTTACCTTCCCAGATGACGCCAGTCCACTCTTCGAGGGTCTCAATGGCACGCGGGTAATCACCCGTCACTCGCGCGTGTCTGCGGATCGCGAGAGAAACGTGGGATTCGATTTGACGATAGATCGGACCCGCCGCAATCAACGTGTAGGCTGCCTCGCCGGCGTCGCGCCATTCGTTTCGGTACAAGTTCAGCAAGAGCGATCCGATGGCCGGGTGATCCGAGATGTGGTGGAGCGCTGCTTCCGCGGAGGCGAATTCGTCGACTGAAAGATAAGAGGTTATCAGGTGTCGCCAGGCAGTTTCGTTTCCGGGATCGAGCGCGACCGCCTGCTCGGCCAAGGCAATTGATTCCGCGTGCTGGCCCTGGCCGCACCAGCGAACGTCGGCGAGCCTCACCAGGGCCGGCACATACAGCGGATCGCGTTCGAGCACGGCTTCTGCAACCTGGGCCGCCTGTTTCATGTCGCCCGAACCAAATAGCAGGTAGGTGGCCTTGATCACGTCCAGGCGCTGCTCCAGCGGATCGAGCCTGCGAGCTTTCTCGACCAATTCGAGTGCTTCACGACGTCGGGCGACACTCTGGAACAGCACGGCCGCGAGCCCTTCGTAGCCGCGGGCATAGTTCGGCGCGAGCGCGAGGCCGCGCCTCAAGTCCGCATCGGCGGCGGCCACGTCGAAATACAGCTTCAGGTAGCCTCGCTCGACGTAGGCCTCGCCGCTTTCCGGGTCGAGTTCGATTGCCTCGTTGAGCAAGCCCATCGCATTCTCGATCGCGCGCGCAAATCTTTCCTGCGGCTCGCCGACCAGACTCTGCTCGGCCAGCAGAACTTTCGCCCGCGCCAATAGCACATAGGCAGAGGCGAACTTTGGATCATGTCGAATCGAAGCAGTCAAGGCATTGACCGCGGCGGGCAGATCGGCCACGCGTACGCTCGCGAGCAACGCGCGCCCGCGCAGGAACTCGAAATACGCCTGATAGTCTTCGGTGCCGACGCTCCGGGGGCCCGCTGCCTGTCCGCCGGCTGAATCGAGCGTCAATTTCAGCGCGCGCGCGACTTCGAGCGCGATTTCGTCCTGTACCGCGAATACATTTTCCGCCGCCGGATTGAACTGTTTGGACCACACGCTCGCGCCCGTCTGGGCATCGATCAGGCTCGACGTGACGCGCAGTCGGTCTCCCGCGGTTTGCACGGTGCCCTCCAGCAGGTAGCGCACATTGAGCTTGCGGCCGATGACGCGCATGTCCTCGCTGTGGCCCTTGAACGCAAACGAGGATCCGCGCGCTATCACCGTGAGTCCCCGCATCAGCGCCAGCTGATGCAGGACCGTCTCGGGAATGCCTTCCGCAAGCACGCCGGTTCCCGGCGAGCCGCCACGATCTTCGAAGGCGAGCACGGCGATACTGCGCGACGGCAATTCGGTTGTTGCGAGTGAAGACTCGTCCGGCGTCGTATCTGCCTCGCGTGCCTGTCGCTCTCGAGCGTACCAGCCGTATGCGAGAAGGGCGGCAACGAGTGCGGCGAACCCAATGAGTCCGATACGCCCTGCGCGCGACGTGCCGAGCGGCCAGCCGGTATCTGCTTCGTGGGCGTTTCGCGGGGCTTTCCCTGTGACCGATGGATGTGCAGCGCGCACGGCGGCATCGCCGCACAGCAATTGGCGCACCCGCTGCGCAAAGGCTGGTGGTGTCTCCCCGCCGGGCAGGCGCGTCCAGTGCGCGCTCAGAAACTCCTCGGGAACACGCGCGTCGACTTCGCGCGTCTCGTCAATTACCACTGGCACCAGGAGAACCGCGTCATGCGCCATGTCCAGCAGCCGCCGCACGGCGAGATTCCATTCACGGCGGAAATAACCCTCGGTTCGCGCATTGGTGTGCGCTGAAATCACTGGCATGAACAATGTGCACTCGTGGATCTGCCTCTTGATTTGCGTATCCCAGGCGTCGCCCCCGCGCAATTCACTCTTGTCGAGCCAAACCTCGATACCCGATGCCCGAAGGGCCTCGCAGATGCGCTCGACCGCCTCGGTGTCCTGGGAGGCGTAGGAGAGGAAGACGGCGCCGGCAGGGCCTGATTGATCTGGCACGGTTGGGCGCTAACGATTCGTCAGCCAGGGCATTCGGTAACGAGCCTGCGGAGAAGGAAAATCGCGGCGATCATTTGATCGAAAACGTCGCTAATTGCCTGTATTTCAACATGTTTTTACCGCTAGCATGGCTGCAAAAGACCTTGCTTGACTCTTTCAGCAGCATAAGCGCAGTCTACTGCAAAGCAGGGGGGGCTCAGCCATGGTCGTAAAACAGCTTGGCACCTACGTGGTCTGCGTGGTGGTGAGCGCGATTTCGCTTGCCGGCACGGCATGGGCCTGTGGCGACAAGCTGGTGGCATTGGGCGGCGGCGTCGGTTTCGAGCGGCTCATGGTGAGCCGGAATCCGGGAAACATCATCCTGTTGCTTGAGCCCACCACGGGCCTGACCGCGGCGAACGACAGATTCCATCTCGCCGCATCGCTATCACTCGCCGGACACGAGGTCTTCATCGCGAAGAATGCGGAAGAACTGCGCGCACAGAGTGGCGCAGCGGCGCCGGATCTGATCCTGGTGGATGTTTCGCGCGCGAAGGAGTTGCAGCTCCAGTTCGTCTCAAGCGGCGCCGGCCCCGTGATCATGCCGGTCGCCTATCCGGCGGATGGTGGCGCAGTGGTGCCGGTGGATCGACAGGCCGGTTGTGTGACGATCGCCGACGGCCGCAAGGGGGCGCAGGTTCTGAAGGCCGTGGAGCAGGCACTCAAGCTTCGCAGCCGCGGTCTGACGATGCCCTGCGAGACGAGCGCCCACAGTCAGGCGATATGAATCCCGCATCGAAGCGCGTCGCTCGCGTCGATTTCGCGAGCGGCGCAATCTGTCTTTGCCTGGCCCTCACACCGACGGTCGCGCTCGCACAGGCGTGGCTCCCTGAAAAAGGGAGCACGAATCTGGCGCTCGACTACACCAGTGTCCTCAACAAGAAGCATTACAACTTCGCCGGTCAGAAGATTGACGTCGGCCACACCGATTCTAGGATTCTGACCATTTACGGCAGTTATAGCCCGAGTGATCGCGTGCTGGTTAGTGCTTCGCTACCGTTCGTCCAGTCAAGGTACCGCGGCGCCGGTGGAGGCGGTCATGACACTGAGATCGATAACGGCAGTTGGCACGATACATTCACTGATTTGCTTCTCACCGTGCATATGCAGGTAGCAAACGGGCCGGCCGCCTTTGCGCCCTACGTCGGCGCTGTCATCCCGACGAACGATTATGTTGTGGCGGGCCACGCGGCGCCGGGTCGCGGGCTCCAAGAATATTGGCTGGGCTTCTACGCCGCCCTTAGTATCAACGAGTGGGTTCCGCGGACCTACATTCAGTTTCGCGGCAACCATGCACTCGTCGAGAAGGTCGCGGGAATCTCTCATGATCGCACCAATGCGACCCTCGAGATCGGTCATTTCCTGAATGAGTCCTGGAGCGCCCGCGTAATCGTATCCGAACAGTGGACACATGGTGGCATCGACGTGCCGGTTCCTGTGAGCGCCCCACTTTTCCCGTATCACGATCGACTTGCAGCAGAAGAATTCGTGCATGTCGGAGCTGGCGCCTCCTGGACGATGAATGACCGCGTAAGCGTCTATGGAATCTACTCGCATGCCGTTGACGGCTCGAATGGCCACAAGGTCGATCATCGCTTTTCGATCGGCGTCAACTATGGCCTTAGCAACCGGCTGAGCGCCAAGCGTGATGCTGTTATCGGGGACTAAAAGGGACTGTCCCCTTTAGCGGATAGGCGGTACGGGGTCTTCAGCTCTTCTAGGCGCCCCGCCCCGCCAGCACGATCGCGCGCGCGAAGTCGTAAGGGATGTCGCGCCAGTCGTGGAACAGGTGCTGGAAGAACTCGCTCACGCCGGGCACGAAGTTCGCGGCGATCCACCAGGCGAGGATCACGAGCGCCAGCCACAGCGCGCCGTCCCAGAACACGAACCAGCCGCGGCGCGGGCCCAGCGCCTCGTAGGAGGCGTAGCGCACGGCGCGCAGCGGCGCCGCGATAAGCGCGTACGCGGCGATCACCGCGAGCAGCGCGGCCCACGGCGGCACCTGCAGCGGCGGGCTCCAGCCCAGGATCTCGCCCGTGGTCAGGAGTGAGACCGCCGTGAAGATGGCGGCCACGGTCAGCACCGCGGAGATCACGCTGATCAACGGCAGCACGACACCGGCCGCAACCCGGGCGCCGTACCCGGATTGCGGCCGTTCAAAAGGGCGTGACTGCGGCTCCTCGTAGGCGCGCTTTTCGCCGGAGCGCCAGAAGGCGCGTTCCTTGCTGCGCCGGCGCTGGTCGCGCCAGCGCTGGTGGCTGTCCTTGAGGTCGGCGTAGTGGTGCTTCGCCTGCTCGACCAGCTCCTGCGCGTTGAATGGCAGCCCGCGCGCCGCCGCGCGCTCCTCGGCCGTCTTCGCCGTCGGTACGACGAATATGAGCACGAGGTAGGCGATGGCAACGAGCCCACCGCTCAGGAACAGCAGCAGCACGAAGGCCAGGCGCACGATCGTCGGGTCGACGCTGAAATAGGCGGCCAGCCCGTTGCACACGCCCGCGATCATCTCGCCTTCCCTGACGAGGTACAGGCGCTTCGGGCCGGCAGTCTCGCGTGGCGCCGCGCCAGCTTCCGCTGCCGCTTGTGCGCCGGCGCCCGACGCGGCGGCCGCCGCAGGTTCACCGGTTTCGACGGGGCCCATCTCCTCGAGGATCCGTTTCATCTCCGCCTCGCCCAGCACGTTCTTGCCGGGACCGAGGCGGCGCGTGCCCTTGTCGCCGATCGCCTGCTCGAGGTCGGCCATGATCTCCTTGCAGTCTGGATCGTCGGCGAGCAGCCGCGCCGCCTCGTCGAGATAGCCGCGCAGGGCCTCATAGGCCTGCTCTTCGACCTGGTACGCCCGGCCGTTGAGGTTGACGGTGGTGACTTTGTTCATGGGTTTTACCGTTCCAGTTTCTGGATCGTGCGGTTGATTTCGCGCCAGTAGTCGTTGAGCCCGGCGAGCTGCGTTCGCCCCTTGGCGGTGAGGCGGTAGTACTTGCGCGGCGGACCCGCCCCGGATTCCTGCCACTCGTAGTCGACCAGGTCCTCGCGCCGCATCTTGCTGAGCAGCGGGTAGAGGGTGCCTTCCTGCGTCGCGAACACGGTGTCCTCCAGGCGGCCGAGGATGTCCGCGACATAGACCTTGTCCGCCGAGATGATCTTCAGCAGCAGGAATTCCAGCAGTCCCTTGCGGATCGGGAGGAATTTGACTTCCGAGTCCATCGCCGGTGGCGTTCTCTCGCTAGGTACCTTTGTATATAAAGGTACCAGTTTGAGAGAAGGTCCGCAAGCCCCACCGCGGTCGGCGGCGCACGCACTGTTCAATCTCGATCCCGAACACCCGCTTGAGTCGCGCCGCCCAGGTCATCGCCACGTGCCGCGGTGGCAATACGCGAAGCTGCTTGTAGCAGAGCCTGTAGGCGTCATCCTGGATAGATAGCACCGACAATGAGGGTGATCTACGATCCATGCGGCCCCATGCAAAGACACACGCCCCTACGAACGCTACGGCGCCGGGATCAACCATCTCGGATTCTCCGTCGCCAGCCCGGAAGCCGTTGCGAGGTTGCGCGAAGCGATGGCTGCAGCGGGTTTCGAGGTTCCGCAATTGCAGAATTTGGGCGGGGTGACTGCGTTGTTCATGAAGGACCCGGACGGCGTGCGTTTCGAGATCAGCCACTATCCGCCCGGGACCCCGGCTGTCGATTAGCCTGACTGCGGTTGTCAAGCAGCCTGCCCGAAGCTAACAGCGGAGCGCCGTCCGGCATGCGCACGCGAATGGAGCGCGACCAGCCGTGGGAGCATCGCCGAGCGACAGCGCCCGGCAGTCTGGCGTGCATTCTGGATTGCCGCGCCCTACCCCGCCGCCGGCCATAACCAGGCGAACGCTCCGGCCATCACCAGCCCGTAGATCAAAGCATCTAGCAAATACTTGGCCCCGGTCGACCACAGATGCCCGTACCAGATGCTGAAAGGTATGACCGCCCACCCGAAGGCTAAAAAGCCGACCGAGGCGACGAAGCGGAATACCGTCATGTAGTCCGCGCCCGGCGCCAGCGCCAGGGTCGCGCAGTAGCCAATGAGAATGGCGCCAACCAGAAAGTACAGGATCTGCTGACCGATCAACTTGCCCATCGGCGGCATGCCCTTGGGAAAGACGGTGACAAAGGCGACTGGCCCGTTGGTGAATTTTGCCTGCATGGCCGGCTCGCCCATTTTCGACATGTCGACGCAATGCGGGATGCTGTGAATACCCGGCGACGGCGTTCCCTTGCCTAGCGCGGCGGCCACTTCTTCTTCGTTCGACAACTGCTTGTAGTCGCTATTGTGGTACTTCAGCACCATGTGGATCAGTGCGCTGGCAATCCAGGCGAGGAAGGTGCCGAACAGAATCGGCATCCAAAGTTCAACAAGACCTACGCTCATGACTCCCCCTGGCTTTGCAGCGTTGTCGTTGATGTTGCGAATCGCCAATCGATACTACACGCGTTGCAAACCAATCGCCTCATCCCGCGCAGCTTTGGCGAGCACCCATGAGCCTCATTCGCAGTTCGCGCGCCGTTCCAACCGTAACCAACGTCACCAATTGGCGATCAGCTATCCGATCACCACTGCGCTTGCCTACTTTCCAGGCGACGAATTCGAATGCAAATCAGAGGATTTCCGAAATGATGTGCTCAGGCTGCTCGATCCCGAACACCCGCTTGAGCCGCGCCGCCAGCCGGGCCATGAAATCCACCTGCTCCAGCACGATGTGCGTCGTGCCGTCGCGGTACGGGGCCTTCAGGCGTCCTTGTTCTTTGCGTCCCAGGCCATCGGTTCCCACAGTTCCACCTTGTTTCCATCGGGATCCATGATCCACGCGAACTTCCCGTTTTCGTGGGATTCAGGTCCACCGACGATTTCGACTCCAGCCTGCTTCAGCTGCGCGAGCATTTCGCTCATATTGTCGACGCGGTAATTGATCATGAATGACGCGTTGCTCGGACTGAACCATTGGCTCTCCTTTTCGGCGACATGCCAGACGGTCAAGCCCTTGTCCTCGGCCTTGTCGTCCGGCCATTTCAGAATGGCGCCGCCAAAATCCGCCAGTGACATGCCAAGGTGCTTCTGATACCACTTCGCCAGCGCGACATTGTCGTTTCTGCTCTTGAAGAAGACGCCGCCGATACCCGTAATTCTTGCCATCGCTATCTCCCTTGCAGGTGCATTCAACCAACCGGCTGTTTCGCGGGCAGGAACCGGCTGTTGCGCAGCAGCGCCGCCGAGATCAGCGAGATCAAGAGCCCGACCGGAAAGATCTCGATGAATGTGAACGACACCCGGATGAGCGGGTTCGCATACTGCCGGCGGAACTCGTCCATCTGTGCGATGACGGCCGCGACCTCGGCCGCCGATGCGCCCTTGGCTCGCACCGCCTCTACCGCGGCGGTGCTGTAGGAATCGATGAATGCGAAATCCGTGACCACCAGCGTGATCTCCCAGCCGATCACGTAGATCACACTCGCCACAACGCTGATCCCGAGACCTGCCAGCAAGGCCGGAACGAATCGGATCACGCCTCCTCGCTCGTGATCGCGCAGGCGCTTCACGCCGAAAAAAACCAGGCTGAGCGCAAGTACCATCATCAGGTACCCGGTCAGCATGGAAGTGGCTCCATGTCCCGGCTCGGCATACGTCATCAGCAGGCCCATGGGCACAGTGACGATCAGGCCGGCGACAATGCCGAAGATCAGGATAATGCGAGACATGTTGGAATCCCCCGTGGCGTAAGCGCCGACATTAGGCGCCAAGCGGAGCCGCCGTACCATCGCCCGAAAGGGTGATTTCGGCCGGGTCTAGGGCAGGAGTCCGATCTCACGGGCGAGCTGGATCGCCTCGGTGCGCCGCGCGACCCGCAGCTTTTCAAACAGTCGAGCGACGTGGGTCTTCACCGTATTGGGTGACAGTTCGAGGCGCGCGGCGATTTCCTTGTTGGAGCGGCCGTCCGCAAGCAGTTGCAGTACCTCTCGTTCGCGATCGGTGATGCCGAGCGAGAACTGCGCACGCTCATTCGGAGCAAATTCGCTGGCGCGCGGCTCGCGGCGAAAGAGCCTCCGACCCACCCAGATGCCCAGTCCCAGGAACGCCACCGCGACCAGTACAACGTAGACGGTGCCCGGATGTGTCCGGACCCAGAACTGGTACTCGAGCCACTGCAGCGCGACGGCGCCGGCTGCGAGCGCGAAGCCGTAGATCAGCACGGTTTTCAACATGCCGGGACGTTTTCCGCCGCTCATCTGCATCATTCCTGCCGGTAAACCGCTCCCTGCTTCATGACAAAACGGACATCTTCCATGACGCGAATGTCGTTCAGCGGGTTACCCGGTACGGCCACCAGGTCGGCGCGCTTGCCAACTGCGATGACACCGCGGTCGTCCACCCCCAGGAGGTCAGCTGCGTAAATAGTCGCCATCTTCAGCGCGCGCAGCTTGGACACGCCAGCGGCCACCAGCGCAGCGAACTCGCGGCCGTTCTGGCCGTGCGGGAAAATGCACGAATCGGTCCCCAGCGCCATCTTGACGCCGGCCTTGTAGGCTTTCTGCAGGCTCTGCACGACGAGGGGACGCAAGTAATTGCTCTTTGCCACTGTGGCAGCCGGCGTTTCCGGAGGCAAAGGCAAAGTGCGGATGTAGAGATTGGGCACGAGATAGGTGCCGCGCTCTTTCATGAGCTCGATCGACTCGTCCGATAGCACCGAACCGTGTTCAATGGACGAAACGCCGGCGCGCACCGCGGTATTGATGCCCTCGGTACCGTGCGCATGGGCGGCCACTTTCAGGCCTAGCTTGTTCGCCTCGCGCACGATGGCCTGCAGCTCTTCCAGTGAGTACTGCAAGGCGCCGACCGGCGCATTGTTCGAGAATGAGAACACGCCGCCGGTCGCGCAGACCTTGATGACGCGCACGCCGTGCTTCGCCTGGTAACGAACCGCCTTGATCACCTCGTCCACGCCGTCGGCAATACCCTGCTTGGGCCCCAGTTCCTGGATGCCGGGCGCGAAGCCGGTGATGTCGCAGTGACCACCGGTCGTGGAAATGTAGTGCCCGGCGGGCCATATGTCCGGCCCGGGGACAGTGCCGCGATCGATGGCACGCATCAGTGCCACATCCGGAAATCCCGGCCACGCACCGACATCGCGCACCGTGGTAAAGCCAGCCTGCAAGGTCTGCTCGGCAAACTTCACGCCCATGATCGCCCAGTCGGTGGCACTCTCTAGAACCGGCGCGGTGACCCAGTACGAACCCGTGAAGAAATCCAGGGTCAGGTGGGTATGCATGTCGATGAGCCCCGGCATCAGCGTGCGGTCGCCGAGTTCCAGCACGCGCGCATTGGCCGGTAGCTGTTCGGGATTGACCGACTCGATCAGGCCATCTCGTACGACCACACGGACCGGTCCGGTCACGCTGCCTTTCTCCACGTCCAGCATGCGTGCGGCGCTGACCACGAGGGTCTCGGCGCCGACGGGGCCAACGATTAAAGCTGCGACAAGGATCGCCA
>JBAQWM010000116.1:0-3341 GCA_049298915.1 Steroidobacteraceae bacterium
GTACGCGCAGCCGAACTGCGGCATGCTCTCGTAGAAGGCGCAGGCGGTATCCGCATATTCCACATGAGCCCGCCAGGAGCGCTCGCCGATCCCTCCCCAGGTCTCGGCACCGAACTGGCCGAGGTACTTGATCGGCAGATAATCGGCCTCGTCCTCGCCGATCGCCTGCGCGTATACCGCAACCGGCGCCCACGGCAGCGACCAGCGCAGGTCGAAGCCGCCCATCTGGTTGCCGGGCTGCTCGGCGAGCTGCTGGTCATTGTCGTTGCCGAGCAGCAGGTCCCAGAATGTGCCGGCGTCGCAGGGCCTGCCATCGCCGCACCACTGCGCGCTGCGCGAGATCCCGATCTCGAGGCGCGCATGCGGTTTCCAGGTCGCGCGCATGCCGAACAACTGCGCATGCGGCGCATCATCGCGATTGCCCTCGAGTTGGCCCATGGTCACGGCAAGCCGCCACTGGCCGATCCAGTTGAACCACGGGTGCTCGACCGGATCGGAGTAGTTCCTCTCGATCGTGATCGAGGGAATCGGCCGGGCATTCGTGCCGTAGATCAGGCTGCCTTCCCAGCCCGGGCCCCACCAGCGATCGATCAGGCCTGCCGACAGCATCCAGTTGCCGAGCACGACGCCCGCGTAGCTGCCATCGGCGCGCAGTTCCTTTCCGTCCGAGGCATCGGCAACTGCGGTCGCCTGCAGTCGCACTGCGAAGCGCTCCCCGGTGTACTGGGCAGCCCCGGAGATCTCGCCCTCCTCACGCGCCACGTCGGAGAAGCGCCGCAATGTCATCGGCTGCGAGGAGCCGGCAATGCGCGCGTGCAGATCGAGTTCGCCCACGCTCGTTGCCGCGCGAGCAGCGACGCGCACCCGCGCTAGCGCGGCGGCGACATGCAGAGGCATCGCCGGATTCTCCGACGCCGCACGCAGGTCGCGGGCGATCTCGGCCCAGGAAACCGGCCAGGCCGTCAGCGGGGCACGCACAATGCCCGCATCCGACAGGAGCTCGAGATCGTGCCTCAACCGTCCGTCTCCCGGCCCGAGCCAGGGATCAGCGCAGGCCGCCCCGGCATTCAGGCAGGACAGGACGAGAGCAGTGAATGCCAGATTTACAGCTTTTGACATAAGCTCAAGAACAGGATGCAAGTAGCTGATTCTAGCGGTGCTTCGCGATCCAGACCAGCAGGGGCTTCAGCTCCTGCGGAATGGCGTCTTCCCGGGCGGCCAGCAGCTGGCTGCAGATCTCCTTGCCGAGTTCGACCCCCCACTGGTCGAAGGGATTGAGGTCCCAGAGCACGGACTCGACGAAAACTTTGTGTTCGTACAGCGCGACCAGCCGCCCCAGCGTGGCCGGGTCGAGCCTGGGAAAAGCCAGTAGCGATACCGGCCGGCTGCCCGGCAGCTGGCGGTGGGGCTCCTTCACGTCATTTCCGGCCATCAGGGCCTGCGCCTGGGCCAGGCAATTTGCGATCACCAGATTGTCGGTCGCCGTGTCGGCCGCGCCGGCAAGCGGCAGCAGCAGATCGACGCTCACATTGTTGGTGCCCTGGTGCAGCAACTGGAAAAACGAGTGCTGCGCATTCGAGCCCGGCGCACCCCAGACGACCGGCCCGGTCTGCGCGATGACCGGCTGGCCGTCGCGGCGGACGCCCTTGCCGAGACTTTCCATTTCGAGTTGTTGCAGGTAGGCGGGAAAGTGGCCGAGTCTTGCACTGTACGGCAGCACGGCGTGACTCGCGCAACCCAGCAGGTCGCGGTTCCAGACCGCGATCAGGCCGAGCAGCACCGGCAGGTTGTCGCGCCAGGTGGCATTGCGAAAGTGTTCGTCCATCGCATGCGCGCCACCCAGGAGCTGTTCGAATTGCGGCGTGCCGATCGCAAGCTCGACTGAAAGCCCGACCGCCGACCACAGCGAGTAGCGGCCGCCAACCCAGTCCCAGATCGTGAACCGCGCGCCGGCGCCGACCCCGAATTCATCCATCCCGACTGCATTGGTCGAGACCGCCGCGAAATGCTTCGGCACCGCCGCTTCGCCCAGCCGCTCTGCGACCCAGGCGCGGGCGCGCCGCGCATTGGCAATCGTCTCCTGCGTCGTGAATGTCTTCGAGCAGACGATGAACAGCGTGCGGGCCGGATCGAGTTCCGCGGCCAGATCCGAGAACTGCGTGGCGTCGACATTCGATACGAAATGACAGCGCACATGGCCAGTGTGGAATGGCTGCAGCGCCGCGACCGCCATGGCCGGGCCCAGGTCGCTGCCGCCGATGCCGATGTTGACGATGTCCGTGAAGCGCTCGCCGGTCGATCCTGCGCGCCGGCCCTCGTGCAGGTCCGCGACAAACGCCGCGCATTGGGCCCGGACCGCCAGTACGTGTGCATGCAGCGCCACCAGTGCGTGCGGCAGCGGGCTCTCGGCCGGGGTCCGCAGCAGGGTATGGAGCGCTGGGCGGTTTTCGGTCGCATTGACCGCCTCGCCCTCGAACAGTCCCTTGATGCTGGCCAGGAGCCCGGCGCGCCTGGCGCGTTCCAGCAGACCGCCCAGTGCATCCTCGTCGATGCGCTGCCGGCTGAAGTCGAACAGTACATTGTCCATTTCGCGCGCGCAGCGCGCGAATCGCTCCGGGTCGCGCGCGAACAGATCGCGCACCGGGATGCAGGCCAGCTTCTGCGCCTGGCGTGCGAGCGTGTCAGCCAAGATTCGTCACCTGCGGGTCAGGCGGTGCGCCGTCCTTGTAGTAGCCCAGGTACCAGTCGACAAACCGCCGCACGCCCGCCTCGACCGCGGTCGTGGGACGGTAGCCCAGGTCGCGCGCCAGGTCGTCGGTATCGGCCCAGGTGTCGGGCACATCGCCGGTCTGCAGCGGCAGCAGGTTTTTCTCGGCCTTGCGGCCCAGGCATTGCTCCAGCACCTCGATGTAGCGCATGAGCTCGACCGGCCGGTTGTTGCCGATGTTGTAGAGCCGGTACGGCGCGCGGCTGGTGGCGGGATCCGGCTGGTCACTGTTCCAGCGATCATTCGCCGTCGCGACATGATCCAGCGTGGCGAGGACGCCAGCCACGATGTCGTCGATGTAGGTGAAATCGCGGCGGTGATTGCCGTAGTTGAAAACGTCGATCGGCCGGCCGGCCAGGATATTGCGCGTGAACATGAACAAGGCCATGTCCGGGCGGCCCCAGGGCCCGTAGACCGTGAAAAACCGCAGGCCCGTGACCGGCAGGGCGTACAGCGACGCGTAGGTGTGCGCCATCAGTTCGTTGGCCTTCTTGGTCGCGGCGTAGAACGACAGCGGATGGTCCACATTCTGGCGCACCGAGAACGGCATGCTGGTATTCGCTCCATAGACCGA
>JBAQWM010000117.1:0-10146 GCA_049298915.1 Steroidobacteraceae bacterium
TGGAAACCTCCGATGCCAGGCACCCGCGCCATTATGAACGATCTGGTTCCTGCGGGAGCGCGCCGGTCTGCCGTCACAGCAGCCGGCGTAACTGTGCCATCTGCCCGAACAGCTTCACCATGTCCGGCCCTGAATGATCGCCCCGATACTCGCGATAGAGCGCGTCTACATTGACCACGATGCGTTCCGGACTGAGCCAGCGCCGATATTCGCCGAGTGCGATGTCGAGGGCCGCTTTTTCAACCGTCATGCCGGAATCGAATCGCAGGCGCGCTTCGCGGTCGAGATAGCCGAGGTATTCCTGGACCCGGCGCACGCCCGTCGCATCCGTCAGCGGGCCATGCCCGGGTACGATGTACTCCGCCCCGAATGACAGTATCAGCTCACAGGCCGCCTGCCAGTTGGCGACCGGCCCGGCCCAGATAATCGGCGTGCTTTCGATGAACAGGAGGTCGCCGGTGAATACGGTGCGATCGCCGGGCACCCAGACCAGGGTGTCGCCCGATGTATGCGCCGGCCCCAGCATGTGCAACTCGACATCCTTGCTGCCGATCTGCAGGTCGAGCCGCCGGTCGAAGGTGCAGGTCGGGACGCGCCCGCGGGCGGAGGCGAAATCGAAGGCTGCGAATACTTCGGCAAAATAGCTGCCGGCCTCCCCGAGGCTGCCGGCGATGCCGGCCGCCTTGAATTGCGCGAGCTGTGCGGGCGTCAGTTCCTTCATCTCGTCCGCGGTCGCAGCCGATGCGATCACCTCCGCGCCTGGCACGAGCGCATTGCCATGCGTGTGATCGCCATTGGCATGGGTGTTGACGAGCGTGCCGATGTCTTCAGGCGCGATACCGGTCGCGTCCTTGAGCGCTCTCAGCATCGTCGCTGTCAGCGGCTCGTCGAACAGCGTGTCCACCAGCAGCGAGTCTTCGCCGTCACGGATGAAGCCGGCGTTTGACCATCCCCAGCCGCCGTCCGGCTGCATCCAGGCGAAAAGACCGTTGCCGAGATCCTCGAGACCGCAGCGGAATGGCCGCTTCATCCCGCGATTAATTTTCCATCAGAAACGGACCGTGCCCTGCAAGGCCAGGGAACTACCCGGCTCGACGAAGCGCCAGGCACTGAAGGCGCCGAACAAACTTGCCAGCGGTGTGACGTTTCCATAAGGCAGGATCTGCTCATTGAACAAGTTCTTGCCGACCAGCGAGACGTCCCAGGATCCGTCGGCATCGCCGACGCCCAGGCGGCCATTCACCTTGTAGTAGGACTCCTGTTTCTGCTTCGGATCAAGTGTCGGTGCCACGAAATACTCGTCCGTGTAGTACACGTCGACACCGAGGTGCAGCATCAGGCTCGAACCGATCGGCCGCGTGTAGTTTCCACCGAGTGTCGCAACCCAGGGCGCGACGAATTCGTTCGTCTTGCCATCGTAGTTGCAGTTCAAGCCATCTCCCGCATCTGAAGGCTGGCCCGGGAAGCACTGGCCGATGTAGTCCTTGAACTCGAAATCGGTGTAGGCGACGCTGCTGAAAAACAGCAGGTTGTGCCTCGCCTGCCAACGGGCATCGATCTCGAGTCCCCTGATCTGGGACTCGCCAGCATTGCGGACATTGAAGCCCAGCACGCCGTCAAAGGTGCTGACCTGAAGGTCCTCGAAGTCCGTTGTGTAGAACGCTGCGTTCAATTCGAATGATCCACCGAGGTTCAGCTTGGCGCCCATCTCGAAGCTGGTGGCCTTTTCATCCTCAAACTCGAAAGTGCCAATCCCGTTCAGCGGTGTGCAGCCGAGAGGTACATTCGGCGCGGTGCATACTGGCGTCGGCGGTATCGGTGAGTTGTTACCACGCGCGTCATAGCCTCCCGACTTGGAGCCCTGGCTCCAGCTCGCGTATAGCATCGTGCTTTCGTCAGGTTGCCATTCGAATGTCACCGACGGCAGCAGCTGGTTCTCGCTGCGCGAGCCGGAAATGCTGTGCGCCCGGACATTGAAGCCGTTCCTGTAAACGATCGGCGCCACCACCGCCTGCACACCTGTCAGCGGAGCGCCATTGATGTCGGTTATCGCCAGGCTGCGAGACGCGTCCTTTTCGTCCTTCGTGTAGCGCAGCCCGAAGGTGGACCGGAATTCTTCGGACACGTTCCAGGTGAGCTGGGCAAATCCCGAATAGCTATCCGCATCCTGCTGGAAGAAACGCGGTGCGCCGGTATTGGCCAAGTTTGGGTTAACTGCCAATACCAACACGTTGTTGTTGGGCGGCGCATGAGGCACCTGAATCGAGTCGAAGAAATCCAGATCCGAAGTCTCGTAATAGGCACCCAGGATGTATTCGACCTTGCCACCTGTAGGCGAAGTCAGCCGAATTTCCTGGCTGGTCTGTTCGAAATCTTCGGCCATCACGACGTTGAAGACGTTGGCGCCCGTGAAGTCGCAATCGCACAACTCGTCAAATTGGTACTTCGAGTGCGACGTGATCGAGGTCACCACGTTCTCGCCAACCTGCCAGTCCACCTGCAGCACAAACTCGTCCGTTTCGTTGTTGCTGAAATCGCCGTTTGATGAGCGCTCGTAGTTGGATGTGGCGTCGAGCACGCTCTCGTGTTGCCCAAAACGGAACCGCAGGATCTCTGCGTAAGTCAGTCCCGTGAAAATGGGGTTAGCGGAAACGGAATCCGTCTCCTGGTCAATCTCGATCTGGCGACCGGTCACGTCGAACTCGCCGTGTTCCGCCTTGAACGAAGCGGTGACATTGTCCGTCACGTCGAATTCCAGCCAGGCGCGAACCGTCGTCTCCTCGCGGCTCGGATCCTCGGTGGACAGCGTCCCGTTGTGGATGGCGCCTTCGACCTCACGATGGCTGGCCGACAGCCGGCCGCGGAATCGGTCCGAGAAAGGTCCGGAAACATGGGCGGAGACTTCCTGCTCGTCATAGCGCGCCTCGTACAGGGCCGAGACCATGGCTTCGAATTCCTGCGTCGGCCGCGCAGTCGTGATGTTGAGCGCACCGCCGACGCTGTTCTTGCCGAACAGGATCGACTGCGGACCACGCAGCACTTCCACCCGCTCGAGATCGAGGAATGGAGCGCGGGTCTGCTGGGGGCGTCCGCGATAGACGCCGTCCACATAGGTGCCGACCGATTGCTCGAATCCGGGATTGACGCCGGAGAAAATGCCGCGGATTGAAATGTTGTTGCCGATCGCCGTTTCGGTCATGAACAGCGTCGGGACGTAGTTCTTCAGGTCCTCGATCTTCATGATGCCGGCTTCGGCGATCTTGGCGCCGGAAACGGCGCTGACGGCGATCGGGACGTCCTGCAGGGATTCGGCGCGCTTCTGCGCCGTTACCGTGATCTCGTCGAGTGTTGCCGTTTCATCCTGAGCCGCTGCGCCGCCACCGGCGAGGGCGAGAATCACAGCTGAGGTAATTGCCGAGCGGCGCATGCGGTGGTCGGACATGTGGGATTCCCCCCAGGAAGCCTTGTTGGATATTCCAGACAAACGGTCCAGTGCCCCCCCGTTTGCCGAGCGCAAGCGTAGCACCTGCCGCCAAACACGCAATACTCTTTGGTATTGAGGGGCCCGTGCGCGCGGCCGAGCTTGTTGTTTGGGCGCAATAAACGCCCCTGACTGGTTATCATTGCCAGATGCCGACCGTACCTGCCGGGCACCGGTTTCGAGCCGCCGTCGATAGCGAACGGCCGTTGCAGGTCGTCGGCACGATCAACGCATTCAGCGCGATGCTCGCCGCCCGCAGCGGCTTCCGGGCAATCTACCTGTCGGGCGCGGGTGTCGCCAATGCGTCATTCGGGCTGCCCGACCTCGGTGTCACGACGCTCAACGATGTCTGCGAGGATGTGCGCCGCATTACCGGCGCCTGCGAGCTGCCACTGCTGGTCGATGCGGACACCGGCTGGGGTGCGGCATTTTCCATCGCCCGCACCACCCGCGATCTGATCCGCTCGGGTGCCGCAGCCATGCATATCGAGGACCAGGTGCAGGCCAAGCGCTGCGGCCACCGGCCCGGCAAGATGCTGGTCGACCGCCAGGAAATGATCGACCGCATCCGCGCCGCGGTGGATGCCCGATCCGACGCAGCCTTCACCATCATGGCACGTACCGACGCGCACGCTGTCGAAGGCCAGCAGGCCGCGGTCGAGCGCGCCGCGAGCTACGTCGAGGCTGGCGCCGACATGATTTTTGCCGAAGCGCTGACTTCGCTGGATGAGTACCGGCATTTCACGCGCTCCGTCGCGGCGCCGGTGCTTGCCAATATCACGGAGTTCGGCCGCACTCCCCTCTTCACGCTGTCCGAACTCCGGGAGGCGGGGCTGATGCTCGTGCTGTATCCGCTGTCGGCATTCCGCGCGATGAGCCGCGCGACCGCGGCCGTTTACGATGCGATCCGCCGCGATGGATCGCAACGGGCGGTCGTCGACCGGATGCAGACGCGCGCGGAGCTCTACGAAGTGCTCGGCTATCATGATTACGAACGAAAACTCGACGAACTATATACGGTCACCCGGGAGCCATGACGATGGCAGCCGAAAACACAGCGGGCTTCAGGGCAAAGAAGGCCGTCGCCCTGTCAGGCGTGATGGCCGGCAATACCGCCATCTGCACGGTGGGCCAGAGCGGCAGCGAATTGCACTACCGCGGCTACGACATCCTGGACCTCGCCGAGTCATGCGAATTCGAGGAAATCTCGCACCTGCTGGTGCACGGCAAACTGCCGACGCCGGCCGAATCGCTGGCATACAAGGCGCGCCTGCGCGGAATGCGCGGCCTCAGCGACCGGCTGCGCGGGGTGCTCGAACTGCTGCCCGCTACCGCGCATCCGATGGATGTCCTGCGTACCGGCGTCTCGGCGCTCGGCTGCGAGGCGCCCGAGCAGCCGACGCATGCGGTCGGCGCCGCCCAGGCGATCGTGGACCGGCTCGTGGCATCGCTGCCTTCGATGCTCTGCTACTGGTATCACTTCGCGCACGGCAAGCGGCGCATCGACGTCAGCACGGACGAAGATTCGATCGGCGGGCATTTCCTGCATCTGCTGCATGGCCGCGCACCGCAGCAGTCGTGGGTGCGCGCGATGCACACATCGCTGATCCTGTACGCCGAACATGAATTGAATGCCTCGACATTCACCGCCCGCGTGATCGCCGGCACCGGTTCGGACATGCATTCCTGCGTCGCGGGCGCCATCGGCGCGCTGCGCGGGCCGAAGCACGGCGGTGCGAACGAAGCGGCACTCGAGATCCAGCACCGTTATCGCGACGCCGACGAGGCGGCCCGGGACATCCGCAGGCGCCTGGAAGCGAAGGAAGTCATCATCGGCTTCGGTCACCCGGTCTACACGGTCTGCGATCCGCGCAATGCGGTCATCAAGCGCGTCGCGGCGCAGCTCGCGGCGGAAGCCGGTGACCTGCGCATCTACGGTATCGCCGAACGCATCGAATCCGTGATGTGGGAACTCAGGAAGATGTTCGCGAATCTCGACTGGTTCAGCGCGGTCTCCTATCACCTGATGGGCGTGCCGATGGCGATGTTCACGCCGCTGTTCGTGATCTCGCGCACGACCGGCTGGGGCGCACATGTGATCGAACAGCGCCAGGACGGCAGGATCATCCGTCCCAGCGCGAACTACACCGGGCCGGAGCCGCGCAGCGTCCCTGCCCCGGACCGGCGCTGAGCCTTCCGGATGACCCCTCGTGACCGCCGCTCGGCAGCGCGCCCGGCACCGGATCAGGTACTGGTGGATATCGCCGACTATGCGCACTCCGCCGCAATCGAAAGCACGCTCGCGTACGAGACCGCACGCTACTGCCTGATGGATTCGCTCGCCTGCGCATTCCAGGCACTCGCATACCCCGCCTGCACGCGGCTGCTGGGGCCGGTCGTTCCCGGAGCGACGATGGCGGGTGGCGCCAGGGTGCCCGGCACGAGCTACGAGCTCGACCCGGTGCAGGCCGCATTCAACATCGGCACGATGATCCGCTGGCTCGATTTCAACGACACCTGGCTCGCGGCCGAATGGGGTCATCCATCCGACAATCTCGGCGGCATCCTCGCGGTCGCCGACTGGCTGTCGCGCAAGGCTCTCGCCGAAGGGCGCAAGCCGCTTGCGGTGCGGGATCTGCTGACGGCCATGATCATGGCCCACGAGATCCAGGGTGTCACGGCGCTCGAGAATTCCTACAACCGTGTGGGGCTCGATCACGTGATACTGGTGCGTGTCGCAACCACTGCCGTGGTCGCCGCCATGCTCGGCGGCACCCGCGCCCAGATCGTCAATGCCGTTTCCAATGCCTGGCTCGATGGGGGCGCGCTTCGCACCTACCGGCACGCGCCGAACACCGGTTCACGCAAGAGCTGGGCGGCAGGCGATGCCACGAGCCGCGGCTTGCGCCATGCCCTGTTCGCCATCAATGGCGAGATGGGTTATCCGTCCGCGCTGTCGGCGCCGCAATGGGGTTTTTACGATGTGCTGTTCCGCGGAAAGCCATTCTCCTACCCCCGGCAATTCGGCAGCTACGTCATGGAAAACGTGTTGTTCAAGATCAGCTACCCCGCCGAATTTCATGCGCAGACCGCGGTTGAATGCGCAATGCAGCTGCATGCGCAGGTCGCAGACCGGATCGGGTCGATCGAGCACATCGTCATCGAGACCCAGGAACCGGGGCTGCGGATCATCGACAAGACCGGCCCGCTCGGAAACCCTGCGGACCGCGACCATTGCATCCAGTACATGGTCGCCGTACCGCTGATCTTCGGCCGCCTCGGCGCGCAGGACTACGAGGACGACGTCGCCTCCGATCCGCGTATTGACCGGCTGCGCGCATGCATGCAGGTGCGCGAGAACCCGCAATTCACGGCGGACTATTACGCAGCCGACAAGCGCTATATCGGCAATGCTATCCAGGTGACATTCAGGGACGGGAGCAGCACACCACGGGTCCAGGTGGACTATCCGGTCGGGCACCGCAAGCGCCGTGACGAAGCTTATCCGCTGCTGCTGCGGAAATTCGAATCAGCGGCGGCCGCCCTGTTCCCCGAGCGGCAGCGCACGCGCATTCAGGCCCTGTTCGCTGATGCCCCGCGGCTGGACGCCATGGCGGTGGACGATTTCGTCGCCCATCTCGTCCGCAACTAGCGGGCCTCTGCTGCAGTCATTCTCCAAAGATCGAGAGCTGGCTACGCTCGGCCCCGGTGCCCTTGCGCCCGCCCCGCCGTTCACGCGCCGGGCGCGTCCTGGAAGCTGGCTGAGCCGGGGCGCCGCCGAGCCCGCCGATGAACTGGGCGAGCTCTTCGAGGACCCCGTTCTGCACGGCATAAATCACGAAACGGCCGCGCGTTCGGGCCTCCAGCAAGCCGGCCCGGCTGAGATCCTTCAGGTGAAACGACAGCGTGGACGCCGGGCAATGCAGGGCGCGACCGATTTCGCCGGCGGACATGCCCTTGGGCCCCGTACTGGCCACCATGGCTACGATTCGGAGGCGCGTCAGCTGGGCCAGTGCACCCAGGATTTCAACCTTTTGATTCGTCGTCTGTTGCATAACGCACCGTTGTGCCAACAATACTAGAAGTATAGAACTTAAATGCTTGACCTAATACAAGAAAATCTCGGATTGCATCTTCACAATTCTAGAATTCGCGCTATATTCAGCTTGTATCGATTTGATGGGACGGGGACCTGTTTTCGATACGCTGAGCCCGGTTTGGATCTTCCGACTATTCGACTACGCTAGAAATAAACAACGATTCAAATATCAGAGATACCTCAATGAGTGCTGCCGCCTGGGAGAACTTTCACAAGGCCACGCTGGAGTTGACGAAGTCTACCTGTCTGAAACAGAGACTTACGGATGCTTTCTCACGTCACTTGCAGCATATGCCGTCTTCAGAAATGCCGAATGCGCTGCGTGCCGACTTCGAAGCCCTGTGCCGGCAGATGACCCAGATTAGCCCTTTGAGCGGTGAATCCGCTGTGGTTGCGACAGTGCGCAAGATGTCACCCGCCGAGGCCGACGCCTGCGCTGTGCGCATCGTGACGCTCCTGGGTGCCCTGCATCGGGTCAATGGCTCAAGCCACGCCTCGGCCACGGCGGGCCGCCCGGCCGACGACCAGGGAAACGGTCATGGCAGCCGCCGACCCAAGGTGCCTGCCGACACTTCAGCCCGTATTCCGACGCTGATCAGCCTCACTAGGGTTTGAAATCGACGACGTCCCAACGCGTCGTGTCCTCGTGACGCGCCTGCGCCCGGATCCTGTCTGACAATTCCCGCGTGTTCCACCCGACGACCACGTCGGCCAGTTCGCGCAGTTCCTTCGCGACCGGCTTGCCGGTACCAAAGGGCTCCAGGACGATGACCGGTTTTTCACTGGCCTTCGAATAGAGGGCCTGGAACTCGATCAGGACCGGGTCGCGTCCATGCAGGTCGCTCAGGATGATCACGGCCTCGGCCTCGCTGATCTGTCTGCGCAGGTCCTCCTTGAGTGCCTCCCGTTCCATGCTGTGGGGCGGCTTATCGGGAGTCGAGCAGTTCTTGTAGAAGAAATTGATCGCGCTCTCGAGGTACTCGAATACCCGGAAATAGGCCTCGTCGGGTGCGTAAAGGTGACTGACGAACAGCCGGATCGGATTGCTTTCAGACACGCATCGCGCCTTTCGTGAGGCTCCAGCGCCTAGAATACGTCTTTTAGCTCCCAGCGGGTAATAACGTCAGGTGCGATTGCTCGTCTTCAACATCCGCTATGCCACCGGCACCGGGCCGGCATTTCATCTGCCGGTGCCGGGTGCCGGCTATCTGCGAAGCAGCAGCCACGTGCTCGAGCGGATAACCGATTTCATCCGCGAGCGCGATCCCGATGTCGTCGGGCTCATCGAGGTGGATACTGGCTCGATCCGCAGTGGCATGGTGAATCAGGCGGAATTCATCGCCGATCGCCTGGCGCACTACTCGACTTATCAGTGCAAGTATGGCGAGGATTCCTTCAATCAGTTCATGCCGATCGTGCGCAAGCAGGCCAATGCCTTCCTGGCCGCGCCCCGCGTCCACGGCGAGCGCTTCCACTATTTCGATACCGGCATCAAGAAGCTCATCATCGAGCTTGAACTCGACGATGTCGCGATATTCCTGGTTCATCTCTCGCTGAAGTTCCGGCACCGCCACTCCCAGCTGCGCCATCTGCATCAGCTGGTGCGCCGCCAGTCGAAGCCGGTCATCGTCGCCGGCGATTTCAATACCTTCTGGGGTGAGCACGAAATCTACCTGTTCATGCAGGCAGCGGGCCTGCGCAGCGCCAATGTCGCCGGCCTCCCCTCCTATCCGAGCCGCTGGCCGCGCAAGGAACTCGATTTCATCCTGTACGGCCAGGGCATCGTGCCGAAGGCTTTTGAAATCCCGGCGGTGCCGCTGTCCGACCATCTGCCGCTGGTGTTCGACTTTGAACTGGAAGCGCAGACTGTCAGGGTTTCCGATCCGGCGGCTGCCGCCAAGGCTTGAAGAGGCGCCAGCGTGCAGAACAAATGATCACCCGGGGATGTGGCGATGACTGAACAGCGCGCTCATTGGCGTCTCGAAACTGACAAGGATCAGGTGGCCTGGCTGACGCTCGACCAGCAGGGCAGTGGCACCAATACGCTCGGCAGCGAGGTCATGGGGCAGCTCGATTCGATGCTTGCGGAAGTTGAGCGCGCGGATCCAAGGGCGCTCGTGATCCGCTCCGGCAAGGACAGCGGTTTCATCGCCGGTGCCGATATTTCGGAATTCACCGGCTTCACCGACGTCGAACAGGCATATCGCCTGGTGCGAACGGGGCAGCGGGTATTCGATCGAATCGAAGCGCTGCCGATGCCGACCGTGGCCGCGATCCATGGATTCGCGCTTGGCGGCGGTCTGGAACTCGCGCTTGCCTGCGACTACCGGGTTGGCGCCGACGATGGCCGCCTGAATCTCGGGCTGCCGGAGGTACTTCTCGGAATACACCCGGGTTTCGGCGGGACGGTCCGCGCCCCGCGCCTGGTCGGCGCGCCGGCAGCTCTGGACCTGATGCTGACCGGCCGTTCGCTCCGTGCGGAAGCCGCGCTGAAGACCAGGCTGATCGACCGCCTGGTCACGCGCGCAGGACTCGACGAAGCGGCCCGCGAGATCGCACTCGCGTC
>JBAQWM010000118.1:0-9444 GCA_049298915.1 Steroidobacteraceae bacterium
GGTCGTGACGGCGTCGCGCAAGCAGGCCGCCGAAGCCGCAGGTTCGGTGCACTTTCTCGACCAGGCCATGCTCACGCAGCATGCCTACGGTGACGTGAACCGGATCCTGCGCCAGGTGCCTGGCCTCAATATCGTCGAGGAAGAGGGATTCGGGATCCGCCCCAATATCGGCATCCGCGGATCGGGTACCGACCGGAGTTCCAAGATCGCGGTGCTGGAGGACGGCGTGCCGATCGCACCGGCGCCCTACTCGGCCCCTTCCGCCTATTACTTCCCGCGCCCGCAACGGATGAGCGGGATCGAAATCAGCAAGGGGCCGGCCGCGATCAAGTACGGGCCGCAGACCGTCGCCGGCGCCATCGCGTTGTTCTCCAGCCCGATTCCGGGCGCACCGGGTGAGGGAATCGCAACCAGACTGGATCTGTTCGGCGGCGAATACGGCAGCCTGCGGGGATATGCGCAGGCCGGCGGCTGGATGAATGCCGGCGCCCATGACTTCGGCGCGGGAGTGGAGGCGCTGCACGAGCAGTCGGGCGGATTCAAGCGGCTCGATTCCGGTGGAGCCTCTGGTTTCGGGATCGACGATTACGTCGTGAAACTCGCGCTCCGGTCCGGGGCCGATAGCACCGTGGCACAGTCGCTGGAGCTGAAGTTCCAGCACTCGGATGAGGAATCCGACGAGACTTATCTCGGTCTCTCGCTCGACGACTTTCGCGATGATCCCTATCGCCGCTACCGCGCGAGCCAGCTCGACCGGCTCGACGTCCGCCATGAAACGCTACAGGCGACTCACCGCATCGACATCAACGAGCATGTCGACCTCACGACCATCGCCTATCGCACCGACACGGTACGGGCGTGGTACAAGTTGAATGATGTCCGCAACGCCGCGGGCACGGCATTCGTGAGCCTGTCAAGCGTGCTGGCGAATCCGGCGGCGTTCTCCACGGAATATGCCGCCCTGGTCGGCGAACCAGGGGTGACGAGTGCCGCCGGGGCGCTGCGCATGCGCAACAACGCGCGCGATTATTACGCCACCGGTATCCAGACCGTACTGGGTGTGGCATTCGAAACCGGCGCCATGTCGCACGATCTCGAGTTGTCAGTGCGCAATCACCGCGACCAGGAGGACCGTTTCCAGCAGGACGATCGTTACCAGATGGTGGATGGCACACTCGTGCTGACAACGGCAGGTGCGCCCGGCACACAGGACAATCGTGCTGGTTCCGCCGAGGCCTGGGCGTTCTATCTCCGCGATACCATCACCCTGGGCGACTGGGTGCTGACACCGGGCCTGCGCTACGAGAGCATTTCATTGACGCAGCGGAACTGGGGTACCGCCGACCCGGCCCGCAGCGGCAACCCGGCGATCGTCCGCAACGATGTGGATGCGACCATGCCGGGCCTCGGGCTGACCCGCGCGATCGGGGAGCGCCTGCTCCTGGTTGCCGGCCTCCATCGCGGCTTCGTGAATCCCGCGCCTGGATCCAGCGCGGACCCGGAGCAGTCGTGGAATTACGAAGCCGGCCTCCGGTTCAGGAACGGGGCCGCTGCATTCGAGGCCATGGGCTTCCTGGTCGACTACTCGAACATGGTGGGAACCTGCACCGCCTCGACCGGCGGCGGCTGCGGCATTGGCGACCAGTATGACGGCGGCCGCGCACGTGTTTATGGCCTCGAGATGAGCGCGAACCACGATCTCGGCGGCGCACTCGGATGGGGCCTCGCGGTGCCGGTCGCGGCCGTGTACACCTACACGCATGGGGAATTCAGGACCGGTTTCGCGAGCGGCTTCGCGGAATGGGGCAATGTCACGGCTGGCGACGAGCTGCCCTATGTTCCGGAGCAGCAACTGACACTGCAGGCCGGGCTTGAAAGCGCGTCCTGGCGCCTGAACCTGACACTCAACTACGTCGGCGAGGCCCGCGCGGTCGCGGGTTCAGGCGCGATTCCGGCAACGGCGCGCATCGACAGCCGCACGCTGCTGGATATATCCGGCGAGTACCGACTGGCCGAGCGGCTGAGCCTTTTCGCGAGCGTTGAGAATCTCGGCGGCGAGGTCTACAACGTGGCGCTCCGCCCCGCCGGCGCGCGCCCTGGGGCGCCGCGGATGGCGCTGGCCGGCATCAAGTTGAGTTTCTGAGGCTAGCGCTAGCGCAAGCGGCGCGCGACTACTTTCTGGTACAGCGCGCCGAACCGGGTCTCCCGCTTCCAGTCGGCGTCCGCGGCGCGCGTCGCCAGATCCTCGATGCGCGTGCGCAGCAGGCCATCGGCAAAGGGTTCGAGCCAGCGGAAAACCAATGCCATGATCGGCCGCAGCGGGTGCCACCGGACCGGCAGGTGGTAATCGACAAATACGACGACGCCACCCGGGCGCACGGCCGAGAGCAGCGCGTCGACCACGAGCCGCCGGTGCGCGTCGGGCATTTCGTGCAGCAGGAAGAAACAGCAGATCGCGTCATAACCTGATCCCGGAGGCGCGGCAGCATCTGCGACCTGCACCGAAACATTGCGGTGCGCGGCCAGTTTGTTGCGGCAGTGATGCACCTGCACCGGCGCGATGTCTATGACTTCGAGAAAGCCGTGTGCGCCGATTTTCCGGGCCAGCTGTGCCGACAGGTCGCCATAGACGCTGGCAGCCTGCAGCAGCCGGTCGCCCGCCGAAAAATGTTCGCAGGCCCAGGCGACCAGGCGGCGGTAATTTCCCCAGAGGATGCCGTTGACCACGCAGTGGCGGTCGAGCAGTCGCAGGCTGCGCGGCCACAGATAGGCCCAGGAGTACGTATCGACGAGGTAGTCCGGCAAGGCCGGATTTGCGACAGCTTTCACCGCTGACAGCGGCTCTGGATAATCCATGATCGCCTCAATGTCCTATATTGCCGGCATGCGCGCGGTATTCCTGGACTTCGGCACGGTCAGCAATGGCGACCTCGACACCGCCCGGCTCGAGCGCGCGGTTCCGGAACTCAGGATCCATCAGCAGACTTCGAATGCCGAGGTCGCCGGACGAGTCGCCGGATTCGAGGTCGTGTTCGCCAACAAGGCCGTCATCGACCGCGCAACGATCGCGGCGAATCCACAGCTCAGGCTCATTGCGCTGACCGCGACCGGTGTCGACAACATCGATCTCGCTGCAGCGCGTGCAGCAGGCGTCGCGGTCTGCAATCTGCATGACTATTGCACCCAGTCCGTGGTCCAGCATGTATTCGCGATGTTGCTCACCCTGACGCACAGGCTCCATGACTACGGTCAATTGCTGCGCGCAGGCGGCTGGGAACAGGCCCGGCAGTTTTCGATATTTCCCTATCCAATCCGGGAGTTGCACGGCCGCACGCTGGGCATCGTCGGCCACGGAATCCTCGGGCGAGCGGTCGGAAACACCGCCCGGGCTTTCGGCATGCGGGTCGAAATCGCAAATCGCCCTGGCGGCCCAGCCGTCGCCGGCCGCGTGGACCTGGATCAGCTGCTCCCGCAGGTGGATGTCCTGTCGCTGCACTGCCCGCTGACCGACGCCACGCGTGGCCTGATCGGCGCTGCTTGCCTGGCGCGCATGAAGACCGATGCGGTGCTGATCAACACCGCGCGTGGCGCATTGGTGGACACCGCTGCGCTCGCGGCTGCGCTCAAGGCGGGCCGTCTCGGTGGCGCCGGCATCGACGTGCTGGAACGCGAGCCGCCGCCTCCCGGGCATCCTCTCCTCGATTCCGCCATCCCCAACCTGGTCCTGACACCACATGTCGCCTGGGCCGCGCGCGAAGCGCGCCAGCGTTGCCTGGACGAGCTGGCGCTGAATGTCGTGGCATTCAGGGAGGGACGCCAGCGCAACCGCGTTTGTTAGCCCGACCGGCCGGCGTGCCTAGCCGGGGCCGTCCGGGGCGGCGGCACCCTTGCGCGTGTAACGATCGACCACCGTGGTCGTCACGACGTCGGACCCGACATTCACCATCGTCCGCGTCATGTCGAGGATGCGGTCGATGCCGAGGATGATGCCGATGCCCTCCGCCGGGATACCGAAGGCGACCAGCAGGCCCGCAATCAGCGGCAATGAGCCACCCGGAATGGCCGCGACGGCCACTGCGCTCAATACCGCGAGCAGCACCAGCGTCAGCTGCTGCGTAAGACTCAACTCGATACCGAATACCTGCGCGACAAACAGGACGACGCAGCCTTCGTAGAGCGCGGTGCCCGCCATGTTCATCGTGGTGCCCAGCGGCAGCACGAATCCTGCAACCTGCGGCAGGATGCCAAGCTGCCCGCGCGCCGCGGCCAGCGCGGTCGGCAGCGTCGCCGCGCTTGAACTGGTCGAGAATGCCGTCACCAGCACCGGCCGGAGGTCGCGCCAGAACTGCAGGGGTCCGCGTCCTGCCAGGAACCGGAGCCACAGCGACATGGTGCCGAACAGGTGCACCATCATCACGACCAGGCAGCTCAACACGAAGATCCCGAGCGCAATGACGATATCCCAGCCGATCTTGACGATGACGCTGTAGATCAGCGCCGGCACCGCGTACGGCGCGAGCTTCATCGCGAAATGCACGATCCGCGTCATCAGATCCGTAATGGTATGAAGCGAAGTACGCAGCTGGCCGCGCTCAGTCGCCGGCAGCCCGGTCGCGGCGGCGCCAACCAGGATCGCGAACAGGATCAGCGGCAGCACATCGCCCAGGCGGTCGCGGTCATTGCCGACAAAGGCGCCGAACAGGTTACGCGGCATGAACATCTCGACCATGGTCATCGGCGTGACCGGCGGCGAGGAAGCCTGGCGCTCGGCGGTTTCCCTGGCGGCGCCGCCGTATTCTTCGAGCAGGCTCGCCTGCGCTACCGGATCCATCGCCTTGCCCGGCTGCACGATATTCATCGTCACGAGCCCGAGTACCACGGCAATCGTCATATTCACGAAAAACAGGCTGAATGTCCGCGCCGCCAGCGGGCCGAGATGGGCCAGGTGCTCGAGTTGCGCGACACCGCTCGCCAGCGACGCGAACACCAGCGGGATCACGACGAAGAACAAGAGCCTCAGGAATACCTGGCCGAGGGGATCGAGCACCAGCGTGGACAATTCGCGCGCGGCATCTAGCAGTTCCGGGTAAAACGTGCCCACCATCAGCGTGAGCCCGCCCGCCGCCGCCCCGATCCCGAGTCCCAGGAGGATGCGGTTTGCCAGTCTGGGATCGATGTCGTTCATGCGGGATCTCCGGCGGCCGAACGACGGCCAGCTGCAATGGTAACCTTTAGTAAACCGGTCCGTAGAGTGGTGGCCTTGATCCCGCACGTCATTGCGATTCCCCTGCTGATCGTGCTGCTTGCCGCAGGCGGCTGCGCTGGCCAGCAAGCGATCGCGCCATCGCGCGGCGATGGCACGCATTCCACGAATCGCGCCCGCCTGCCGTTGATACTCGTTCCGGGGATGCTCGGCTCACGACTCGTGGATCGCGAAACCGGCATCGAGGGCTGGCCCGGCAGCACCCGCAAGCTGCTGACCAGCGGTTATCTGGAACTGGCACTGCAGATCGACCCCGGCACGCTGGAGCCGCTGGACGACGGGCTGGTGCCTGGCGGGCTGTTTGACGGCGTGGCCGTGCAGGATTACTACGGCCGGATCGTGAATGCGCTGCAGGTGACCGGCGGCTACCGGCAGGCCAATCCCGGCGAGCCCGCCACACCCGGCGAAGCACGCCTGTACACATTCACTTACGACTGGCGCCAGGACATGGTCCGCGCGGCAGAAAAGCTGGATGAATTGATCGAGCAGATCCGGCGCGATTACGGCGACCCGGAACTGCGTGTGGACGTGGTCGCGCACAGCATGGGCGGTATGATCGTCCGCTACTACCAGCGCTACGGTACCGATGACGTGCTGGAAGGAAATGCATTCCCGGTCACCGGCGCTGGCTCACGCAAGCTGCGCCGCATGGCGCTGATCACCACGCCGAATCTGGGCTCGGTCAGCGCCATCCATTATTTCGTGAATGGCTACCGCGTCGCTTTGTCGCGGCTCGTGACCGAGGGGGTCGCGACCATGCCAGCCATGTACCAGTTCTTCCCGAACCCGCAGGTCACCTGGATCACGAATGCAAGGGGCGAGGCCCTGTATCTCGACGTATTCGACGTCTCGACCTGGAGGAATTTCGGGTGGTCGGTATTCAATCGCAAGGTCCAGCAGAGGATCGCGTCCCAGCCCGGCATGTGGCCGCCCCAGGAGGTATTCGAGCGCTACTTCCAGAAACGGCTGAAGCGCGCCCAGCGCTTTGTCTGGTCGCTGATGGTCCCGGTCGGAGATGTCAGCCTGGTCGAGCCGGTCCTGTTCGGCGGCGATTGTGTGCCGACGCCTGCGCGCCTGGTGGTGGAGGAATCGGAGGGCGAATTCGTCGCGCGACTGACACCCGAGCAGATCCAGAATCCTGTGCCGGGTGTCAATTACGATCGGCTGATGTATGAACCCGGCGACGGGAGTGTCACGGAATTATCGCTGCTCGGCAGGCTGGGGACGGGTACATCGATTCCGTCGCGCGACAACGACGGTGCAGAGATCAAACGGGCCTACTTCTATTGCGAGGATCACACGGCCCTGACAGGTAACGCCACATTCCTGGACGACCTGCTGAATTACCTGCTGGGACCGGGCTGACCGGCGGCGCCGGCCCGCATGACATAGCTGCACCATCCGCATTCCTCGCCCGCCACCGGCACATTGCTCCCGCCAACGACCGCGACGGCGCGCCGGAACGCGTCGAGGACCCAGGCGTCATCGCCGTCGTAGGGCACCATATGCGTCGAAAAACGGAGCGTGTCGCGGAATTCGCCTGCGCGGGCATCGCCATTTGCATAAACGAACCAGCCGCGATCGCTTACCTCGAACCCCTGCCGGCGCACCAGGAACTGGTAGACCTCCAGCTGGCGCTGGTAGGACGGATAGAGGCCCGCGGTCGTCGGCGTCTCCTGGCGCGCGGTCGCCTTGTAATCGGCGACGATCAGCTCGCCGGTCCGGGCCTGCCAGAGGTCGTCGATCGCCCCGTACAGCGTCCAGCCGGTCTGCTCATCGGACCATCGAACGCCGGTGAAATTGTGGCGCCACTTGTCGAGCTGCGCATGCGCGAATGGCACGGCATCGAGCCCCGCCAGCTCGAACAGTGGATGCGGTTCGCCGGCCGAGCGATAGCGGTCGAATTCGGATTTCAGCAGCGCATCCACGGCGAGATTCAGCGTGAATGGCGGGCCGCCCGGCCGCGGGATGCCGAGCGCGACATCGAGGTAGAGGCAGCGCGGGCATTCCACGAAGAGATCGATCTTCGAGCGGCTCAACTGGCGGCGCTGCAGTGAGCGACTGGTCATCGAGGCCTCTGTGAAGAGGCCGCCGCGCCGCGATAGTGTGCTGGACTAACCCGCAGTGGGATTGGATTCACCCGACCGTGGCGCGGCGGGTCTTGCCAACAATGCCCGTATACGTCATGTGATTTCAAGTGGCATCGCCGGCGCGCCGCTGCGGCCGGCCGACACGATCGAGCGGCAGACCGCCAATCGTGCCGCTACAGTGCCGCTAGAATCACCCTCATTCGTACACCAGCGCCGGCTCCGGGAGTCATCACGATGCATTCCTCAACTTGCGCGATTGCGGGCACACCACGACCTGCGCTGCCTGCTGCATTGCTGTTTTTTGCCCTGGCCGCGCCGCAGCTTTGCGCCGAACCGGCGAGCCCGGAGGCGCTCGCAGTCGGCGTGACGCAGCTTCGCCATGCGATCGGCGAGTGGAATGTCTCGACTGCCCGCTATGGTGAGGACGGATCCGTCACGGGCACGATGCCGGGCACCTACCGCTTCGAATGGGTGGTTCCAGACCGCGTAATCAGCGGCCGTTCCGACATTCCTGGACTAGGATCCGCTTCGGGCATCCTGTTCTATGTGCGCGAGCGCCGCGCAACGATCGAGATGGTTTCCGTCGGCGCCGACGGCCACCTGTGGGTCATGACGGGCCCGATCGACGGCGAGACCCGGATGACCCCGCCGACGCCGCTCGCCGATGGCGGGTCAATGAAACTGCGCTTTACGCGCTTCAACGTCGAGCCTGATCGTTTCGAATCCCGTATGGAATACAGCCTCGACGACGGCGCGACCTGGAAGCCCGGCAATCACCAGGTATTCCAGCGTGCAAGCGGAGCGCACAGGCCGACCGGGTAGATTGCGCATTCAGTCAATTGACATTTGGTGGCCTGGATGTAGTCTCCACACCGCGTGGCCAACCCTGCTGATCCGCCCGGGCTATATCGCGGCTTGCGGCGTTTCGACGTGATTTCGCTGACGGTCAACTCGGTCATCGGCGCCGGCGTGTTCGCCATGCCCGCCGGCCTTGCAATCTCTTCCGGACGCTGGAGTCTCGCGGTCGTGTTCGCGGCATTCGCCGTGGTTGCGCTGCTGGCGTTCTCGCTCGCGGAAGTCGCGAGCCGCTACGATGTCACCGGCGGGCCCCAGTATTATGCGCATCACGTGTTCGGGCCGCTGACTGGCTTCACGGTCGGCTGGCTGTTCGTCGTGTCGCGATTTGCGTCTTATGCGCTTATCGCGCATGTCATGCTCGACTATGCCGCGCCCCTGTGGCCGGCGCTTGCCGCACCCTGGCCGAGGGCCGTGGCCATCACCGTGTTCACCGCCGCGCTCGCCATCATCAATGTCCGCGGGGTCACCCAGGGCGCCTGGGTCGGAAACCTGCTGACGATCGCGAAGTTGCTGCCGCTGGTGCTGATTGCGCTGGCCGGATTGTGGTTCGCCGGTTCCCTTGAAATGCCGGCGACGGAACCGCAGGGACCGGCCGGGCTCACCAGCGGCCTGCTGCTGGCGCTGTTCGCCTGCTTTGGCTTCGAGGCAGCCGCGATCGTCGCAGGCGAAATGCGCGAGCCGCGCCGCGACCTGGCGGTCAGCATCCTGGGTGGTCTTGGCATTTCCTGCCTGCTCTACCTGCTGCTGATGCTTGCCTGCTATGCCGTGCTGCCGGATACGGCCGCATCCGCGCTGCCGCTCGCCGATGTCGCCCGGCACTTCCTGGGTCCGATCGGTGGCACGCTGATGTCGGTTGCCGCCGTCGTTTCCTGCGCAGGAGGCCTTGCGGTTGCGGTCCTGGTCTCGCCGCGGAATATTTTTGCACTCGGCGAGAGCGGTGACCTGCCACCCGCATCTGCCGCCGTGCACCCGGCATGGAAGACGCCCCACGTCTCGATCATCAGCTACGCAGTACTGTCGTGGCTGTTCGCGGTCACCGGCACCTTCGAGTACCTGGTCACGGTATTCGTGATTTCGCGGATACTGGCCTATGGATCGACGAGTGCCGCACTTCTGGTCTTGCGCCATCGCGAAGGACCGGCGCCGGTTGCGATACCTGGCGGCTCCCTGATGGCCGTCGCCGCCCTCCATTGCTGCGCCGCAATCGTGTTCACGACCTCCTGGACTGCCCTG
>JBAQWM010000119.1:0-4851 GCA_049298915.1 Steroidobacteraceae bacterium
GTAGGGTCTGGCGATGGTGGCGCGATCAGCCATTCGCCGTTGCCTGCTTGTCGAGTTCCGCGGCGAGCTCGTCGAGGAGCGCCGCGTGGGCCTTGGCATCGACCTCGCGGCCGAGCACGCGCGCGGCTCCGGTGACAGCGAGCGCCGCCACTTCGCGCCGGAGCGCGTCGCGGGCCTTCGTCTCCGACGTCGCCACCTCGGTGCGCGCGGCGTTGATCAGCCGCTCGCCCACGCTGACGGCGTGGTCCTTGGCCTCGGCGATCAGCTCGTTGCTGCGCTTGTGCGCCATGTCGGCAACCTGGGTCGCCTTGTGGCGCGCATTCTGCAGGATCGCCTCGGCGCCGTGGCGCGCATCCGCAAGTTCCTTCTGGCCCTTCTCGCCCGCGGCGATGCCGTCGGCGATTACCTTGCGGCGGGTCTCGATGACGTTCAGAAGGATCGGCCAGATCCACTTCATCGCAATCCAGACAAAGACGATCATCGAGACCGTCTGCCCGATCAATGTCAGGTTGAAATCCATCAAAGCTCTCCTGCGATCAGCCGGCGCCGGTCGCCTGCTGCAGCTGCCCGATGAACGGGTTGGCGAAGGCGAAGAAGAGCGCGATACCCACGCCGATCATCGCAACCGCGTCGAGCAACGCGACGACGATGAACATCTGGGTGCGCAGCATCGGGGCTAGTTCCGGCTGGCGGGCGGCGCCTTCCAGGAAGCGGCCGCCGAGCAGGCCCATGCCGATGCCGACGCCCAGCGCGCCGAGCCCGATGAGGATCGCGACAGCAATCGCGGTAAAACCAATCACAGTTTCCATCAGAGTCTCCTGGTCGAAAAACGGTCAGTGATGCTCGTGTGCCTGGCTCAGGTACACGATCGTCAACATCATGAAAATGAACGCCTGCAACAGCACGATCAGAACGTGGAAGCCTGCCCAAAGCACGTGTAGCGCTGCAAGCTGCCACAGCCCGGTCAGGGCGATGAGCATGAAGATCAGTTCGCCCGCGTAGAGGTTGCCGAACAGTCGCAGAGACAGCGAGATCGGTTTGGCGAGCAACGCGACGCCTTCCAAAATCAAATTGAACCAGCTCATGCTCCAGTGGTTGAACGGCTGGAGTACCAGTTCTTTCGTGAATCCCCAGGTGCCCTTGATTTTGATGCTGTAATAAAGCGTCAGAATGAAAACGGAAATGCCCATTGCGAACGTGACGTTTACGTCCGCGGTTGGCACGACCCGCAGGTGCCCGATGCCCGCGAAGCTCGCCGCCCACGGCAGCCAGTCCACCGGGATCAGGTCCATGGAGTTCATCAGAAGGATCCAGACGAACAAGGTCAGCGCGAGCGGTGCGACGAGGGGGCTTGGACTGTGGCTGAAGGAATCTTTGACGCTGCCGTCCACAAGATCGAAAACGGTCTCGATGAGCGACTGTGTCTTTGTCGGCTTGCTGATCGACGCTTTTTTCGCGACGCGGTGAAGGAACCAGACCAGAAAGATGCCGAGCGCGATCGAAAAGAACATCGAGTCGACGTTCACGGCCCAGAAGTTGCCCTGGCACTCGTTCCAGACCCAGGCGCCGTCCTGCTTGCAGACGGTCAGATGCTGAAGATGGTGGGAGATGTACTCGCCGGCTGTGTGTCCCGCTTCCGCCATGATTCCCTATCGACCCCTTTCGAACACGAGCGCCACCGGCAGGGCCAGCAGCGTGACGATGAACCCGGCGAACAGAAACTCCGGGTGCAGCGGCCTCAATGTCGCGAACACCGCGGCGAACATCAGCGCCGCTATCGCAAGTTTTCCGGCCACGCCGATCCAGCCCGCCTGCAGCAGGCTCTTCGCACTGCTACCGGCCCGCGGCGACATCAGTCTCGCCGCCAGAAACGCATTCGGAACCACTCCGATCACTCCACCCAACAAGGTGGGGACGGCGCGCTCCGAACCAAGCCAGATCCAGACGATGCCTGCGAGCATCAGCGCGGTACCGGTCTGGACCAGCAGGATGTTGCGGACGGTTTTCATGCACCCGGCTCCGGCAACAAAAAACGCCACGTGGCCCCCCCAAGGCGGTCCGTGGCGTCTGAGCGCTTCGCAGCA
Source organism: Steroidobacteraceae bacterium (assembly GCA_049298915.1). Classification (GTDB taxonomy): domain Bacteria; phylum Pseudomonadota; class Gammaproteobacteria; order Steroidobacterales; family Steroidobacteraceae; genus SCUD01. The sequence continues at coordinate 2,085 of JBAQWM010000119.1, forward strand.
AGCCGCGCGGGCGGCCAAAAACCGGCGGCATTATAGAGGGCGCCACCCGCGGTTACAACGGGGGAAACCCGAAAAACCCTTGTTCTTATGCGGTCTTACGCGCGCCCGAGGCCGCCGCGGGGCGGGTCAAACGATAGACTGCGCAGTAGTCGTCGTCAAAGCAGCGGCGCACGACGAATTCGAAGCCGAGGCGCTCGTAGAAACGGCAGGCGCGCAGGTTGTTGTCGCGCGGATCCACGAGCAGGGCGGTGACGGAAGGGTCGGCGAAGCTCTGCTCGATTACCTGGCGCATGATCTGCGTGCCGTAGCCCCGGCCCAGGTAATCCTTCTCGCCAATCCAGATGTCGATGGCCCGGTGGCCGGCGGCGATGCCGCCCCAGTACTGTGTGTCCTCGCGGGCGGGATCGATGATCTGGACGAATCCGATCGGCTTGCCGCTGACTTCGGCGATGAACTGCTCGCGCCATTCCGGCAGGCGCGAGAGTTCTTCCTCCCAGCCCCAGTCGTCACCGGTCGCGGCAACGACATGGGGCTGACGATGCCAGTAACGCAGCAACTCGAGGTCTTCGGCGTTCGCGGGCCGGAGCGTCGCTCTCCATTCTGCGGCTGCCCTCGGAATCGGGTCGACTGTGGGGTTCAAGCTCACGGCAAAGGTCCGCTCTCCCGCGCCGCCTCCCGGCTCTCTCCGGCCCGGTTGCCGGAATCTTTTCCGGGCAGCCGCAGCTGAAGAATGTGGCGCATGGTCAGGCCCTCTTCGCGGTGACCACGATCTCGGGCAGGGCTGCGATCGCGACCGGGTACCAGACCGTTTCGAGCTGCCCCACTTCGATGCTGCCTTCCGGCGCCGCCGCCAGATGGGCGCGGTCGAAGATGAGGCCGCTCACCGCCACGATCGCCGCCGCTACGACGGCCGCGACATTCCGATGGGTTCCATATGCGCTTGTTTCGTACATGATTCGCTCCTCCAGTGGCTGACACTCTGGAGGAGCGACCGGGGACGAACAAACGGAGGTTCTGAATCCCGGTTAAGGGAAACTAATCCGGTGCCGGGCTCTCAGGAGATGGGATTGTCGCAGGTGCCGATCTTCTTGCCGGAAAGATTGATCATCATCGTCATGCCCTCGGCAGTCGCCGTGATCACGCCGGTGTAGGAATCGGGTCCGTCCCAGGTAATCTCGCCGGTGCCGGTCATCGGCATGTCGCCGCTGCACTGCATCGCCCAGGTCATCTTGTTGCCGACGCGCTTGAAACTGGTGTTGACGCAGGTCGGGTCGCCGCCTGGCGGCGGCCCGGTCCATTCCCTCGCGGTGCAGACCTTGAGCGTTGTGGGCGGCGGGCTGAATGGCAAGCCTTGCATGACCATCTGCGAAGTGGTCTGCCAGAGGTCACCCGGCGGGTCGGCTGCGCGGGCGGGCATCAGGGCGAGCAACAGCAGCGTTCCAGCAGCGATGGCGCCGCCATGCCAGTGCTTGATCATGCATATCCCCTAATCTTGGTTAGTACCTGGTACCGAGGCCAGCGTGATATGCACTTGCGCACGGCAGGCTGTCAAGTGGGGGAGTAAGCCAGCGCGCGGCTATCAGCTCATTCTTCGGACTCTTCGTCGCTCCGATCGTCTGCGCAGGCGTCTTTGGATTTTGAACTGCCGAGACTCTTCAGCCCGGCTTCATGCTTCTTGTAGAAGTCCACATTGGCTTTCGAGGTGCCGGCTGGCAGTTTGCCGCCGGGCTGGCTGAGCGCCCAGGCAGTCAGACCATTGTGAATGATGGACCAGGAAAACACGACGTATTCGCGCGTCGTCATGCCGGCGGACTGGACTGCCGCCTTGGCAGCGGGGTGCGCATTCAGTTTTGCGACCGACTGGTCGATTGACTGCGAATCCGAATCGTCCTCGTCGCAGGTTTCCGGCAACTCAGCCAGATTCCGGGTCGCCTGCACGTACTTGGCGAGACCTGCTTCGGTGAGCGTGTAGGCCATCACTTCCTGGGTATCGCGGTCCTGTGCATAACCGGAATCCGGAATGAACAATACGACTGCGCAGGCGCAGAACAGCGCAACTTGCAGTCGGAAGGTTTTTGACATAACTACCCCCTGATACGTGCCTGCTTGTTGGTGTTGGCGGTTTTCAGTGGATGTGGGCGAGGATTCCTTCCAGCTCGTCGAGGCTGTGGTAACTGATCACCAGCTTGCCCTTGCCGCCGGCACGGTGCTGCAGCTCGACGGTAGCGCCCAGTTTGTCGGCAAGGTCGTTCTCCAGGCGGACGATGTCGGGATCCCTGGAGCGGCCGCGCGTGGCCGCCTTTTCGCCCGCGTCGGCGCGCGCGACGATGCGACGCACGAGCGCCTCGGTCTCGCGCACCGAGAGTCCCTTCTTCGCGACCAGCATGCCGACCTCGGCCTGCTGGCGCATATTGGAAAGGCCGAGCAGCGCGCGCGCATGGCCCATCTCCAGTTCGCGCTTCTCGATCAGCGGCCGGATCGCCTGGGGCAGGTCGAGCAGGCGCAGCAGGTTCGAGACCGACGCGCGCGACCGGCCGACCGCTTCGGCCGCCTGCTGGTGGGTCAGCTCGAACTCCGTGATCAGGCGCGAGAGCGCCATGGCTTCTTCGAGCGGATTGAGGTTTTCGCGCTGGATGTTCTCGATCAGCGACATCGCGACCGCGGCTTCGTCGTCCACCCGGCGCACGACCGCCGGGACGTCGGCGAGGCCGGCGATCTGCGCGGCGCGCCAGCGGCGTTCGCCGGCGATGATCTCGTAGCGCTGCGG
>JBAQWM010000120.1:0-6449 GCA_049298915.1 Steroidobacteraceae bacterium
CTTCCAGACAGGGGCGCGTCGCGGCGTGATCGAGCGGCGCGAGCAGGGAGCAGACGCGCGTATCCGCGCCGCGGCATTCAATGCCGATCACGCCCTGTCCCACGGCCGGCAGCATGGTCTCCGGCGCCAGCCGCTCGGCAATGCGTGCGCCGAGTTGCAGCCGGTCGAGACCGGCGGTCGCGAGGATGATTGCCGCGAATTCTCCCTCATCCAGTTTCCGCAATCTCGTCTGCACATTGCCGCGCAGCACCGCGATCGCAAGGTCGGGCCGCGCACGCCTCAACTGGGATTGGCGGCGCAGGCTCGAGGTGCCGACGCAGGCGCGCTGCGGCAGGTCGCTCAATCTGGCATGCAGGCCGGAGACGAAGGCATCGCGGGGATCCGCGCGCTCCAGTACCGCCTGGATCACCATGCCATCGGGCAGTACCGCCGGTACGTCTTTCATCGAGTGCACCGCGATATCGGCCTGGCCGGCAAGGATCGCGGTCTCGAGCTCCTTGATGAACAGGCCCTTGCCGCCGGCACTGGCGAGGGCACGGTCCAGGATGCGGTCTCCCTCCGTGACGATCGGCAATAGTCGTACTGCCAGGCCCGGGTGGGCTGCAGCCAGGCGTGCGGCCACGTGCTCGGCCTGCCATAGGGCAAGCGGGCTGCGCCGCGTCGCGATGCGGATCTCCCCGGACATGAGGCCATTGTGCCATGCGTCGAGGAGGCCGTAGGATTAAGCAGTGAGCAGAATTTGCATGGTCGGGCTACCGGTCGTGATGCTGGCGCTGGCAGGACTTGCCTCCGCCGAGGACAGCGCAGAGGCAACGGTTGGCGGCAATCGGCTGAGCGCGGGCGACCAGGTCACGCTGGATGAATACGTGCCCGGCAATGTCTATCTCGCCGCGGGCCGGGTGAATCTCGACGATCGCATCGGCGGCAGCGCCTTCGTGACCGGCGGCGATGTGGCGATCACGGGTTCGGTCGGACGACATCTCTACGCCGCCGGCGGCGACCTGCGGATCGGGGGCGAAGTCGAGGGCCGGGTGGCGGCGGCCGGTGGCAAGGTGCGTGTTTTGCGCGGTGCCGAACTTCGCGAGAATGTGAGCCTCGCCGGCGGCAGGGTCGAGATGGAAGGCAATGTCGGCGGGGACCTGCGCGTCTACGGCGAATCGCTCGTCATCAACGGCATCGTCGGCGGTGACCTTGAAATCGCCGGCGAGGACATCCGCGTCGGACCGGACGCGCGCATTGCCGGCCGGCTCGATTACAGGAGCGGGGGCACATTCTCGCTCGACCCGCAGGCCCAGGTCGGACAGGGCGTCAGGAATCTGGTCACCGATGGCGACAGCGGCCTCAGGAAGTTCTGGCGCGGCGCCGCGCGCGTCGGCGGCGCGATGTTTTCGCTCGGTGTCCTGCTGCTGGGCGCGATCCTGATACTTGGCCTGCCGGCATTCAGCCGCGAGGCTGCCGCGACGATCCGTCGGGAGTGGTGGCAGAGCGCCGGCATCGGCTGCGTCATGCTGATCGGCGTGCCATTCGCCATCGTGATCCTGATGATCACCATCATCGGGATCCCGCTGGCGCTGATGATGATCTTCGGCTACGTGGTGCTGCTGATGCTCGGTTACCTGATCGCGGCGGTGTTCGTCGGCGACCTGGCGCTGGAACGTCTGGGCGAGGCGCGGTACAGGTCGCTCGGCTGGCGCGTGCTGTTCCTGCTGCTGGCGCTGGTCGCGCTTGCGATCGCGCGTCAGCTGCCGCTGATCGGCGGGCTGGTGGTTACGCTCCTGTTCGTGGCCGGGATCGGAGCGTTCACGATGAGAAGCTGGAGAGGCATCAGGCGCGGGGACGATACAGCAGCAGCTTAGCGCAATAGCGGTCGCGAAACGCCCGTCATCCCTTCAGCCTCCTGGCTACGTCCGCGGCGAGGCGCCGGCTGACCGCCAGCGTGCCGGCGCCACTCCTCAGGCGCACGACCTGGCGGCCTTCGGCATCCCGCTCGAGGCCCTCGACATGGGCGAACGCAACCAGCGAATTGCGGTGGATGCGCAGGAAGCTGCCGGCGAATTCATTCTCCAGCGCTTTCAGCGGCTCCTCGATCAGTTCTTCGCCGCCTGCGTGGCGCAGCGTCGTGTACTTCTGCTCCGCGGTGAAGCAGATGATGCTTTCCACCGGGATCAGCTTCAGTTCGTCGCGTGTGCGCACGGCGATCCGGGTGCGCGGCCCGCCACCGGCGCCATCGGCAATGCGGGTCAGCTGCGCGCGGTTCGGCTGCCGCGCTCGCGCGATCGCCTCCACCAGCTTTTCCTGCCGCACCGGTTTCAGCACGTAACCTGCCGCCTGCACCTCGAAGGCGGCGAGCGCATGCTCGTCGAAGGCGGTTGTGAAGATCACGGCGGGCGGGTCCGGCATACGCGCCAGGTGTCGTGCAGCCTCGAGCCCGTCCATCCCCGGCATGCGGATGTCGAGAAGGACGACCTCCGGGCGCAGGGTGCCCGCGAGCATCAGGGCCTGTTCGCCGGATGCCGCGACACCCGCGAGCTCGGCATCCTCCATTTCCTCGACCAGGTGCGAAAGGCGCTCCCGCGCCAGCGGCTCGTCGTCCACCACCAGCACGCGCAGCCTCATGCGACCGGCCCGCCCAGCGGGAAGCGCAGCGTGACGATGAAGCGCTCCGGTCCTTCGACTACCTCGAGTTCGGTCTCGCCGTGGAACATCAACTCCAGGCGCTGGCGCACGCTGTCGAGGCCGATCTGGTGACCCGGGCGGCGTGCGATGAGCCTGGGGGCGAGCGGGTTCTCGATCGTCAGTACCGCCGTCTTTCCTTCACGTTTTCCGGTGACCAGGATCGTGCCGCCCTTGTCCAATGGCTCGATGCCGTGGTAGACGGCATTTTCCAGCAGCGGCTGCAGGAACAACGCGGGCACCGGTGTATCCATCGGCAGCGCATCCACCTGCCAGTCGACGCGCAATCTGTCGCCCAGGCGCAGGCGCTCGACGCGCTCATAAGCGCGCGCGATCTCGATTTCGCTGCCGAGGGGAATGCGCTCGCGGTGCTCGCGCAACGAGGCGCGGAACAGATCGGAAAGATCCGCGATGGCCTCTTCCGCAGCACGCGGATTGGTGCGGGTCAGCGACGCAATCGTGTTCATGCTGTTGAACAGGAAATGCGGGCGGATGCGCGCCTGCAATGCCCGTACCCGGCTTTGCGCCTCGGCCTCGACATTGCGCCGCCACTGGTGCGAAACGTAGAAGTAGCGGAGCGCCAGTCCACCTGCGATGCCGCAGACGGCCAGATTGCGCAGCAGGAATCCGAGGTGATCGGCGCTCAGCGGATCGACCGCGACGCCGAGCAGCCGCTGCGCCGAGGCGGCGAGCCACCAGGCGCCCTCCGTCACTGCCGCCGTGACGCCGAGTAACAGCAAGAGCGCCAGCAGCGAGCCGCGCAGTACGTCGAGCCTGGACAGTACATTGCGCGCGGCGCAGAGCGCGGCGGCGCTGCCGAGACCGGCCCACAGCAGGAACAGTGAAGTGCGCGCCAGGTCGGTCCAGAATTGCGCGGAAATCCCGATGCGCGCGAGGGTCAGGAAGAGCGCCACCAGTTCCGCAATCAGGATTACCGCCAGCACCCTCTGCGCCGCACAGAAATCCGGAAGATAGAAGCCTGGGCGTTCGCGGCGATCGGCGTTCACCGGTTCATTTCCCGTCCGCGAACAATGGCGCTTTCAGCCGGTAGATGGTCGAGATGTCCTCATCGCCGTGACCGGTCTCCAGCAGCCGCGCGTAATCGGCGAGCGTGCTCTCGATCACCGGCAGCCTCGCTCCGTGCCGCGCCGCCATGTCGCGGCAGATGCGCAGGTCCTTGTCGTGCAGCCGCACGCGGAAGCCGGCCGGGTACTCGCCGCGGGCCATGAATGGCGCGCGGTGCACGAAGTACCAGCTCGATCCTGCACCCTGGCCCAGCACCTCGATTACCTGCTCGAGCGGCAGTCCCTCGGCCCGGGCGAAGGCCATGGCTTCCGCAACGACCTGGATGACGCCCGCGCACAGGATCTGGTTGGTCGCCTTGGTCGCCTGGCCGGCGCCGGTAGGGCCGAGCAGGGCGACGGTCTTCCCGATCGCCGCCAGCACCGGTCGTGCGCGCTCGAACACTTCCGGTTCACCACCGCACATGATTGCGAGGGTCGCGTTCTTTGCGCCCTCGACGCCGCCGCTGACCGGACAATCGAGCAGTGCCGCGCCTGCGGTCGCAAGCTGCCTGGCGGCACGGCGGGCAGTATCGGCTGCGACCGTCGAGCAATCGGCGACGATCGTGCCTTTGCGCAGCCCGGGACGCAGCGCTTCGATGACCGACAGCAAATCCTCGTCGGCTGAAATACAGGTGACTATGAAATCGCATTCGGCGGCAAGCGCTGCGGCCGAGTCGTGGATCTTGCAGCCGGTTTCCGACGCGAGTGCTTCCGATCTGGACCGCGTGCGATTCCAGACGCCGGTAAGCAGACCGGCACGATGCAGATTGCGGGCCATGTGCTGGCCCATGGCGCCGAGACCGATGAATCCGACGTTCATGGCGGGCCCCATTGTGCCCGATCGAGGCCTCGCGCAGCGGGCGGCGGCCTAGTTGCAGTATTCGTCGACAGACTGCTTGGCGCGGACCCGGGCCTCGGCCAGCTGCTGATCCGTCAGGTACTCGCGCTTGCCGTCCGCGGTCTCGCGGAACAGGCGCCGCGATTCGACGTAGCGCTGGTAGCGTTCCTGCGCTTCCTTGCAGTTCTTGTTCTTTGCACTGGCGACATCAGCCTGTACCGCGGCCATCGCCTCCAGATCGATATCCGGTTCGCCGGAGTCGTCGCCGGAAGGCAGCGTCACGGAGCCGCCCTCGCTGTCGCCGCCCTCGCCCTGGTCCTCACCCTCCACAAAATCATCCTCGACGAAGGTCTCGCGAGTGAAGACGCCCAATAGTTTGGCACCGCCCTCGGTCGGGGGCAGGTCGGTGTAATGGATCTGGCCGCTCGAATCCTGCCATTTGTAGACGGTTTCAGCCGCGGCGACGACCGTGAGGCCCGCCATCAGCAGCGCCGCCAGGAACTTCTGCAACATCTTGACCTCCAGCAGGGCGCCGTGTGCTCACAGCGCCTTCTCATCGAGTTCGCCGGTGCGAATGCGCACGACGCTACCGAGCCCGGTCACGAAAATCTTGCCGTCGCCGATCTTGCCGGTGCGGGCGGATGCGGCGATTGCGTCGATCACCGCGTCCACACGCTCATCCTCGACCGCGATCTCGATCCGTACCTTGGGGAGGAAGTCCACGACATATTCCGCTCCCCGGTACAACTCAGTGTGTCCTTTCTGGCGCCCGAAACCTTTGACTTCCGTCACAGTGACGCCCTGCACCCCCACTTCCGCCAGCGCGGCGCGAACCTCGTCGACCTTATAAGGCTTGATGATGGCGACAACCATCTTCATGGGCGTGCTCCTCGGGTGGAGTGTATCGCGCTGCTGCATATGTGCCGGCACGGAACAGATACGCGCGCGGCGTGTGGCGCCTGGTCCCGATAGGCTCAGGAGCTCTGGCGGAGAATCCGTGTCGTTCATGTTTGTCTTTATAATCAATACGTTACATGCAATCGCGCCAGGCCTCCGACATGCCGCGGCAGTGTATTCGAGCCCTGGACGCGCAACACTGCAGCCGGCCCGGGCACAGCTTGACGTTGCCGCCCGCGGCCCCGAAGCTTCAGCCAACCCGGAGCGCAATCATGGCATTCGATCCGAACAGCCTCGACGAACTCGCCCGCCGCCTGGCCGATGCTGTGCCGCCGGGACTCACGGCGCTGAAGAACGATCTGGAGCAGAATTTCAAGGCCGTGCTGCAGAGCGGGCTCGCCAGACTCGATCTCGTGACGCGCCAGGAATTCGACATCCAGGCGGGCGTGCTGCGCCGCAGCCGCGAACGGCTGGAGCAGCTCGAGGCGCGCATCGCCGCACTCGAAAGCGGGATGAAGAAGTAGGCAACGCGCGCGGGGCTCGATGAGCCTCGCGACTGTCCTCACGCGCGCGCAGTTCGGGCTCGATGCGCCGCTGGTGCGCGTCGAAGTCCATTGCGGTGCCGGCCTGCCGCAACTGTCAATGGTCGGGCTTGCCGAAGTCGCGGTGCGGGAAAGCCGCGACCGGGTACGCGCGGCGATTGCGCACTGCGGCTACGAATTCCCGGCCGGGCGCATCACGGTCAATCTGGCGCCCGCGGACCTGCCGAAGGAAGGCGGACGCTTCGATCTTGCGATCGCGCTCGGAATCCTGGCGGCATCCGAGCAGCAGCCCTTCGGCACGCTGGATGGCATCGAGTTCTATGGCGAACTCTCGCTTTCCGGCGATTTGCGCCCGGTGCGCGGGGCGCTGGCAGCCGCGGTACATGCCGTGCGCGACAGCCGCAGACTCGTGGTGCCTGCGGCGAATGCCGAGGA
>JBAQWM010000121.1:0-6445 GCA_049298915.1 Steroidobacteraceae bacterium
GTCTACACCCGCGAGCCCGCCCATCCGAGCACCGGCGTACAGGCCCAGGTCGAGCAGCTATGGCGCCAGGGCGGCGTGCGCGCCTACTCGGCCACCAGCGTGGAATTGCTGGAGGCGCTGGTGGGCATCGTCACGCAGCGCTGCCGCGAATTGATGGATTCCACGGCAATCCTGACCGGATCGCGCCGCGTTGCCGACGCCGCGATCCGCCTCGGGCTTGGATCGCCGCTGATACTGGCGGATGGGCCGGACGATGCGGCACTGACCAGCGCCCTGGTGCGCTGGCGTGAATCCACCCCGCGGCCCTAGCCCCCGCAGCGCTAGGCAGGCGCATAGTCGAAGGAGTCGATATAGATGCGCTCGGGGTCGGCGCCCTGGGCCGGCAATGCCGCGCGCACGGCGTCGATCATCGCAGGCGGCCCCGCAGCGTAGATGTCGAAGCCGGCGAGGCCAGCGACTTTGCGGACCACGGCCTCGTGGACCAGACCGGATTCGTGCCCCGCGCCGCCGTGCTCTTCCGAAAGCACGGACGTGTAGCGGAAGCGGGGGTGTTTTGCCGCAAGCTCGCTGAGCCACGCATCCTCGTAGAGATCAGCTGCCGTGCGCACCCCCCAGAACAGCGTGACGTCGCGCCTCGCCTCTCTCTCCAGCACCTGGCGGATCATCGCCTTGAGCGGCGCGTAGCCGGTGCCGCCGCCGATCAAGAGCAGCGGCCGCACGCCGGACCGGTAGATGAACTGCCCCAGCGGGCCTTCTATGCGGAGCAGCGCGCCTTCGGTCAAGGTCGTGAACACGAGCTCGGAAAAGGCGCCACCCGGCGCACGGCGCACATGCAACTCCAGCAGTGCCGAGTCATGCGGAGGATTGGCAAGCGAGAAACTGCGGCGGCGCTCGCCTTCGAGCATGATGTCCAGGTACTGCCCGCACTGCCAGGTGAATGGCTCGACTGCCGGCAGGCGCAACCACAGGCCCATCACGTCTCGCCCGAGCTGCCGCATCCGCTCGATCCGGGCGGGCAGATTCCTGACCTCGACCTCCGAGACATGCCGGATGTCGCGGATTTCGATCTCGAGGTCATCGAGCGCGCGCGCCTGGCAGATCAGCGCGTAGCCTTGCGCCTCTTCTTCCGCGCTGATGCCGGGCGGGCGGCCATGTGGATACGCGGTCCGGCCCTGCAGCACGCGCGCGCGGCAGGTGCCGCAGGAACCGCCTTTGCAGCTGTGCGGCAGGTTCAGGTGTACACGTAGCGCCGCGGACAGCACGGCTTCGTCGCCCCGCGCCTCGAACTCCCGGCCTGTCGGCAGCAGCCTGACTCTCACGCCGCTATTATGGGGGTGCCAGAGCGGCGCTTTCCCGGTCTCATTCGGCACTGGTGTGACAGCGACACAATCGACAGACAGGCACCCGCGGACATTCGTCATTGCCGGCCTCGGCTACACCGGCAGGCGCGTGGCAAGCCGGCTTGCGCCACAGGGGCAGGTAATCGGCCTCGGCAGGAAACCCCAGGCATTCGATTTCGCGCCGCCATTCGACGTGATTTACCTGGTGCCGCCGCCTTCGACCGGCATCAGCGACCCCCGGCTCGAGCAGTTTCTCGCGGCATTGCCCGCAGCACCCGGACGCATCGTCTATATCAGCACGACCGGTGTCTACGGCGATGCGGAAGGCGCGACGGTGACCGAAGACACCCCGCCCGCGCCGATCACGAATCGCGCGCGCCGCCGGCTGGCGGCCGAGACCGCGCTACGTGCGTGGTGCGAGCCGAAGAACATCGCATGGGTGATTCTGCGCGTCCCTGGCATCTATGGCCCCGGGCGCCTGCCGCTCGAGCGGCTGCAACGCGGCGCGCCGGCGCTTGCCGAAGCCGAGGCCAGCCCCGGGAACCGCATCCACGTGGAGGACCTCGCCGACATCTGCGTCGCGGCCCTGCTGCAATCCCGGGCCCGCAACCGCATCTACAATGTCGGCGACGGCGACCATACCTCGAGCACCGCATTCCTGATGCTGGTCGCAAGCGTCGCGGGCCTGCCCGAGCCGCCACAATTGCCGATGTCGAAACTGGTGGAGCTGACCTCGGACACCGGCATTTCGTTCCTGGATGAATCGCGGCGCGTGGATACTACGCGGCTGCGGCAGGAACTCGGATTCACACCACGTTTTCCGAACGCCGAGGCCGGCATCCGGGCGAGCCTCATGGAATGAGGATGGTACTTCCGGTCGTGCGGCGCGCTTCCAGGTCGCGGTGCGCGCGCGCGGCTTCCGCGAGCGTATAGGTCTGGCCGATGTGCACCTTCACCCTGCCGCCGCCGACCATCTCGAACAGCTCGCGCGCGCCGCGGAACAGTTCGGAGGCCGTCGCCGTGTAATGAAACAGCGTCGGCCGCGTCAGGAACAGCGAGCCGCGCTTCGTGAGTTCCAGCGGCGCGATCGGCGGCACGGGTCCGGAAGCGTTGCCAAAGCTGACCATCAGTCCGCGCGGCTTCAGGCAATCGAGTGAAGCGAAGAATGTGTCCTTGCCGACGCCGTCATAGACGACCGGCACGCCGCGTTTCTTCGTGATCGTGCGGACCCGCGCGACCAGATCCTCGCGCGAACCGACGATGACTTCGGCTGCGCCATATGCGCGCGCGAGCTCTTCTTTCGCATCGCTGCCGACGACCGCGATGACTTTCGCGCCCAATGCCGTCGCCCATTGCAGGGCGATCAGCCCGACGCCACCGGTCGCGGCATGCAGCAGGATCGGCTCATTCTTCTTCACCCGGTAGCAGCGCCGCAGCAGGAACCAGGCGGTCAGGCCTTTCAGCATCATGGCCGCCGCCTGCCGATCGCTGATCGTGTCGGGCAGGCGCACGACGCGATTGGCGTCGATGACGCGCTCCATTGCATAGGCACCCGCAGTATTTCCGGCATAGGCCACGCGGTCACCGGGTTTGAACAGCGTGACGCTCTGCCCCGCTTCGACGACGACGCCCGCCGCCTCGCGCCCGAGCACCGCCGGCAGTTTCGCCGGATAAAGCCCGGTGCGTTCGTAGGTATCGATGAAATTGACGCCGATCGCGGTGTGGCGGATGCGCAGCTGGCGCGCCCCGAGCTTCTCAGCGGGAACGATCTCGAGCTGCAGGACTTCGGGCCCGCCGTACTCGTGATAGCGGATCGCGCGGCTCATGGCAGCGGATGATTCGCGAAAGCGAGATCGGCAACCGGCCGGCCGCCGATCAGATGCTCCTGGATGATGCGCTCGATGTTCTCGGGGGTCGCGCGCCGGTACCAAGTGCCCTCCGGATAGACCACCATGATCGGCCCCTCGCGGCAGATGCGCAGGCAGTCGGCGCGGGTTCGCAGCACGCCGCCCTCTGCATCGGCGAGACCGACCTCGCGCAGCCGGCGCTTGAGGTACTTCCAGGATTCCTCGCCGGCTTCCTTCGGCGCACAGTCGCCGTGGGTACAGAGGAGCACATGGCGGCGCGCGCCATTCAATGCCATCTTCGCGATCGCCGCGTCGACCGATTCGGCTTTCGGGTTCTCGGCGCGCTGGTTCAAAGTGCCGCCTCGTCGGTTTCGCTGGTGCGGATCCTGAGCACGCGCTCGATATCCGTGATGAATATCTTGCCGTCGCCGACCTTGCCGGTGCGGGCGGCGCCGATGATCGCCTCGATCACCTGGTCCACGAGGTCGTCGCGCACCGCCACCTCGATGTGCGTCTTCGGCACGAAATCCACGACGTATTCCGCCCCGCGATAGAGCTCGGTGTGGCCGCGCTGGCGTCCGAAGCCCTTCACCTCGGTGACGGTCATGCCGGAAATGCCGATATCGGACAGCGCGGCGCGCACGTCGTCGAGCTTGAAGGGCTTGATGATGGCGGTGACGAGCTTCATCGACTGCTCCGGCGCATGGGCGGGCTATCCGCGTTTCAGGATGCAGATTCTATGCCGAGATCGCGCCGCGCACCGCAGGAATGATGAATTTTAGCGCAGATTACCGGCGGGTCGGCCTGCCCTCGACCCGATAGTTTCGTCGTGACGCCCGCAAGGATGGCGGGCGCAAACCGGAGGCCGGCAATGGAACTGCCATTCTCGTGGCGCTACCTGGGCGCATTGATCGCCATCTTGTTTGCGCTCGCCGCAGATATCGTGGATGCGGCAGTCGGGCGCACGCCGGGCGCAGCTTCGGTTTCAGCAGACGGCGAGGCCGTCTACACGATACCTCTGGACCTGCCGCCCGGCACGAATGGCATGACTCCGGCCCTGTCGCTGGAGTATCGCCATCGCAGCACCGTAGGCTTGCTCGGTATCGGGTGGAATGTCGGCGGCCTGTCGCAGATTGCGCGTTGCCCGCGGACCATCGTGCAGGACGGGATCGCGTCTCCGGTCACCGCGAGCGATGCGGATCGCTTCTGTCTTGACGGCCAGCGACTGGTCGTCACGACTGGCGTCGCCTACGGTGCTGCCGGCGCCGAATACCGAACGGAAATCGAATCCTTTGCGCGCATCCGCTCGTATCCTGGCCCGGGCTACGGTCCCCAGTATTTCGTGCTCGAGGCCCTGGACGGACGCACATTCGAGTACGGCGCGACGGCCAATTCCAGGATTGACGGCAGCAGTGGTGCAGGCAATGCCGCGAACCTGGCCCGGATATGGGCGCTGAATCGAATTCGCGATCGATCCGGCAATGTGATCGATTTCGAGTACTTCGAGGATATCGCGAACGCCAGCTTTCGGATCACGGCAATCCACTACAACTCCAATCCCGAGGCCGGGATTGCAGCTTCGCACCGCGTCGCGTTCAACTACGAGACGCGCCCGAACAACGAGATCGATGTCGCCTATGTCGCCGGCATGGGTATCCGCCAGGTCGTGCGGCTGAATCGCGTGGAGGTGCTTTACAACGGCGCCATCCTGCGGCGTTACGATCTCCGCTATGAGCCGGCGCTTTCCGCCGGTGGGCGCAGCCGGCTGGCATCGATACAGGAATGCGGCGCCGGCGGCAGCGACTGTTTCAGCGCGTCCAGCTTTACCTGGCAGAACGGCGTGCCTGGCCTCGGAGACGCGGCCGGGTTCCAGGCGGCGATCCCGGGACCGGCTTCATGGCCCGAGAGTTCGCTCTGGACGATGGCCGACATCAATGGCGATGGCCGCGGTGATTTCATCTGGGCGGGCGGTGCCACTGCCACCGCACTGACGCTGCGATTCCGGCTCGGCCAGCCGGGAGACGGTTTCGGCCCGGAAGTGGCGACAAAAATCGCCGTGCCGTACGGAATCGGGGCACCGTTCGATTACAACGGTGACGGTCGAGCCGATCTGCTGATGCTATCCGCAGCACGCCGATGGACCGTCATCCCTGGAGGGCCGGCAGGTTTCAACGCGCCACTCACGACCGCTTTCGCGCCCGGAGCGCAGCTCGTTGATTACCGCGGCGCGGACATGAATGGCGACGGGCTCGGCGATCTCGCCTGGTCCGAAATTCCGGCCCATACAGGCAACAGCCTGATCGTACGGGTGCGCTATGCACTGCCAGGCGGCGGATTTGCCGAAAACGCCGTGACCCTGTACGAGCAGGCTCCAGCCACCGGATATGACACACCCCAGGGCGGCACTTTTCTCGGCCAGGCCGGCCAGCGCATCGATCTCGACGGAGACGGCGCTGAGGACCTCCTGATGAACGAGAACTACACGATTGCGCGAATCTCCGCAAACGCCCTCGCAACTGATCAATTCGACGGCGCCTTCCCCGGTGCCGGACCTGCTGATATCAATGGCGACGGCTGCACCGATCTTGCCTATACCCATCACACCGGATCACTGCGTGTCCGCATCAGCGGTTGCGGCGTGGCCTGGTCCGGCCCGGAACTCGCCACGCCGGGATTGACCGGTGGCGCGCATAACTTCGGCCATGACTGGAACGGCGACGGCAGGGATGATCTTCTGCTTTCAGGCGGGGCCGACTGGATTGTCGTGCCGTCAAATGGCGATTCGCTGGCGCCGGCCGTCAACACGGGGATTCCAAGCAACGGCGCCACTACGGCACTCGCATTCGATGCAAATGGGGACGGTCTCCCCGATCTCGTCACGCGCTCTGGCAATCTGCTGTCGGTCCGGTTGCACAATGGGCCAAAGCCGGATCTCCTGCTCGCGGCCACCGACGGTTTCGGCGTCACCGCGGCATTCGCGTATCGGCCGCTGACCGACCCGGCCGTTCATGTGCGCGGATCCGGTGCCGTCTATCCCGAGCAGGACCTGCAATCTTCCGCATACGTCGTTTCCGAATTGAGATCGACGGATGGAACCGGCCTCGGGTCGACGAATGTAACCCGCTTCAATTACCAGGGCCTGCGCCGTCATCTCCTCGGCCGCGGGGTCCTCGGATTCTCGAAACGCACAAGCGTGGACACGACGCTTGGCATCGAAACGCGAACCGAGGAAACGCGGCGGCTTGACTTCCCCTACAC
>JBAQWM010000122.1:0-3349 GCA_049298915.1 Steroidobacteraceae bacterium
GCCCTGGAGTGCGCGTGCAATTCTGCTCGGGCCGGCGGCAATCAGATCCGCACCGCCCCTGCGTATGATGCCGGCGGCACCACCGAGCAGGTAACCGACGTTTCCTACTGTAGCTCCGTTGGTCCCGGCAGGGGAATTCGGCACCGTGAACCACTGGAAGTCCGGGTCCGCATCGAACAGCCACATCACCGGCGCCGAGTTGAATGCCAGATTCCCGAGTCGGGCGGCGGCGCCCTGAAGGAGATCGGCGGCAGCACTCCGCGACAGCGTCGGGTCCACTGCAGTGCCGGCAGTCAGAACGACGCCTGCGGGGAGGGTGCTCTGGCCCGGCTGCATCGTACAGGCGAGTGCGCTGCTGTCCTGGCCGCAGGGATCGCGCTGGGAGGCGGACTCCGCCTGGGCGAAGCCGGCACCACCGACATAACGCAGGAAACCGGACCGGCGAGCGCCGATCACCGTCACGCGCGCGCAGCGGCCGGAAGGCGCCTCGACGCAGGGAGTCTCCGGACCGAATCCGCCCGGATCGATGAGGCTCAGCGGGTTGTTGAATACGTAAGCGTAGCGATTCAGGCTCTGGCCGGAGTATGGAGCTGGAACAAATGGATCGGCACTGATGAATCGGCCAATGCGCGGATCGTAGACCCGCCCATTCATGTGGATCAGCCCAAGATTGTCGAGATGCTCGTGGCCGGTGTAACCATCACGCGTATTTGCGGCGATGACGCCAAGATCCGCCGTGCCTGGCGCTCCGTCCCAGTCTGCGCCGCGCCTTGCGCCGAAAGCGTCGAAACTCTCTGCCACCAGAATCCTGCCTGTCGCATCCAGCAGCTTGTCGGTGCTGCCCAGATGATCGTGGGTCAGGTCACGCGATGTGGCCGCTGTGCCGTTGCTGTAGCGCAGATGCAATGTCGCGATGCCGGTAGGCGCAGGAACGTAATGTCGCCAGGTCGTCGCGCCGGCGCGCGTCACTTTCTCCATGAGCTCGCCGGCATAAATCGTCGTTTCAGCCGTGCCGCCGTGAATTGCCAACTGCTTCCAGCGATTGCCAGCGGGTCCATGCCAGAACTGGCTGCTGTTGCCGCCCGGGCCGGCGATCGTGCCGGGCAGGTCATCGCTGGTCCAGCTGATCGACGCGCCGTCGCGGCTCGTCATGTTGCCGTTTGCGTCGTAACCGAAGGAGCTCGATCCGGCAGAGGTGACCGCGTGCTTGCGGCTCGGGTGATAGCCAAAACACGGCGCCGCGGTCGGGCAGACATCGGATTTCCACGTGATGTTGCCTATCGGGTCATAACTGAGATCCAGGCTGATCGCGCCGTTTCGCCGCACGTCATCGAGCCGATCCAGTGCGTCGTAGCGGAACTCCTCGGCCAGGCCCTGTCGGTGGTCCTCGCGTCGGGTCAGGTTGCCATTCGCATCCCAGCTGTATGTGAGGTCCTGGATCAGCGTGCCGCCGGCGTTCGCCTGGCGGTACTCCATGACGCCGCTCACCGGATCGAAACCCGTGACGACGCGGGTTGCGGCACCCAGCGTCTCGTCGATGACATTGCCGGCCGCGTCAAGGGCATTGAGGCGCCAGTAGGACGTGCCAGCGGCGTTGGCATTCCTGATATGCACGAGCCGTCCGGATTCGTACTCGTAAGCGAGTTTGAATCGGCCCGCGGAGCCGGTCGAAGGATAGGTCAGTGAATCGAGCAAGCCCTGGCCGTTGTATGAATAGTCGTAGCGATAGCTCGCATCTGCGGTGATCGTGCGGGTCGCAAGTCGCCCGTGGAGGTCGTAAGCCAGGCTCTCCGAGTAGCCGGGTCCCGAAATTGCGGCGAGCCGGCCGATATTTCTCCTGCTTGCCGATGCGCCCCAGCTCCAGCTGCTCGTGCCATCGGGCGTGCTGCGGCCAGTCTCGCGGCCAAGCCGGTCGTAGGTGATTGTGGAGATCTGGGACCTGGCATCGCGCAATGAGACGACCTCACCGAGCGCATTTGGCGTGAATGTCCAGGTGCCAAGGTCCATGTCGGTTTGGGCCAGTTTCATGCCGCGTGCGTTGTAGATGACCGAATCAACCACATTGCCGAGTGCGTCGTGCGCGCGGAGGAGTCGCCCGAATGCATCGTATTCGAAGCGAGTGCTGCCCCCGGCGGCATCGCCGGTCGCGAGGATATCTCCCCAGGCATTGCGTGTTTCGGTCGACATGTGACCGAGCGGATCGGTCTGGGTCACGACATGCCCTTCGTAACGCCAGCCTGCCGTGCGATATGCCTGGCCATTCGTCGAACGGAGCGACGCAGCAACCGGCCGGTCGAGCAAGTCGTATTCAACCTGCCAGTAACCGCCCTGCGAATCGCCTTGCCAGGTCGGAAGGAATGACCGGGCCACCCGACCAAGCGCGTCCGTTTCCATGCTGATGACAGCGATGGCGCCGCCCGGCCGGCGGGATGCGAGCCGGAATGCACGTCCGAGCTGATCGACATCTATCGTCGTCACGTCCCGTGCGAGGCCTGCGTCATCCAGCTCTTCCAGTGCGATCTGATATCGGGTCCGGGAATCGCAACTACCCTTGCAATTCATGCGCGACAACTGCGTGATGGTCTGGTCCGGCCGCATCTCCCGCGTCGGTCGCCCGAATGCGTCGTAGGACCATGACAGGGTCAGTGCATTGGCGTCGGTCCCTGTGATCGGCAGTCCGAGGCCGTAATCCCAGGTCATCGTTGTTCGTTGTGACAGTGCATTCGTTGCGCTGACCGGCAGCTGGCCGCGGCTGCCCCAGTCGATGCTATTGGTGCGGGTGCTCATGCCGATGCCGGTGACCGACCGGCTTGCTGGATTGCCGAAGGCGTCGTAGCCGAGGCCCAGGGTCACCTGCCACTGGCTGTTGCCAGGTTCAATGCGCCGCTGGGTCGGCCGGCATCTGGGCCCGTCCCAGTTCTGGCTGAAACTGCGGGTAATAGCTGCGCCGCCAGGCAAGCTGTGGCTGGCCGTGACCTGGATATTCTTCGGCCGTCCCAGGCACCAGTTCGTCACGTCGTTCAGCAGCGAGGATTGCAGCGCGCGGATACTCCTGGATGAGCCGGCGTTGGCCCCAGCTGAGGCCTCGGTAATCGTCGCAGTCTCGTCGGTCACGACGCCGGATGTCGCGTCGATGGCAGCGACCGCATGAGTCGTCGTTGCGATCTCGGTTCCGTCGTAAAGCCCGCCAACTTCGTATTGCTTCCGCGTTGTGGCCGACGCATATGGAAAATGACGCAAACCGGGTCCGCTGCCCAGCGCCAGGGCAGTCCAGGAATGAGTCGTTTCGCTGATGCTGGCGCCGGAACCCTGACGCACGACTGCCAGCACCGGCAGACCGGTGTAGGGG
>JBAQWM010000123.1:0-1863 GCA_049298915.1 Steroidobacteraceae bacterium
CATCGGCCTGGACATCCTGAAGGGTAAAGCGACGCCGGAAGTCGTCTTGCCGCTACGTGCCGGCCACAGACTACGCGGTCGCGTCTACGACGAAGCGTCAGGTGCTGGAATCGCGGCTGCGACCATCGCCTTCCGTGAGTCCGATATGGGGCGATTCGAAGGAAACTTTCGCTCGCGCGTCCGCGTCACGTCTGAAAAGAACGGATCGTTTGTTCTGGAGGGTGTTCCTTCCGGCCGCGTCACGCTCGACATTTGGGCGCAGGACTACGCGGGCCGGGAACTCGACATCGTCGTCAGCGACGAGACCCCTCCGCTGGAAGTCGGCCTGTCCATCGGCGGCACGATTGCCGGACGTCTCACCGCGGCCGATGGCATCACGCCGGTTGCGGGAGCCGTGGGCTTGTTCGACCTCGATCAGGGTTTCGGAGGCACGCGCCGGACCGGCGAAGCTGGAGAATTCTCGTTTCCGAACCTGGAGGCAGGCCGATATCAGCTTAAAGGGCAGGCAGGAAACGCCGCCGTCGAAAAGGAAGTGGTATTGGCCAACAATCAGCGCATGGAGGGAATCGTGCTTGCGTTGAGCGCAGCTCGCAGCATCCGCGGCATGGTCACGGGCCTGCGGCCCGAGGACCTGAAGCGGGTCAGCATTTCACTGCGCCGCGATGGCGATGCCTGGAATCCCTATGCGGAAGTCGGTGTCGATGATCGTGGCGCGTATGTACTGCAGGGCGTGCAGCCGGGGCGCGTGCAAGTGGTTGCGGATGTCAGCATGCGCCGGCAGCTGTCGAAGACAGTGGAAATGCCCGCGGACTCCGACATCACGGTCAATCTCGATTTTCCATCCGGCGCACGCTTGTCAGGCCGCATCACTCGCGACGGGAAGCCACTATCGGGCGTGTGGCTGAGGCCCCGGCCCGCCGTCGAACAGGCCGTATACATCTACGGAACGTCGACGTCGAAGGAAGGCGAATACGTGATGGAAGACCTGGCAAACGGTGAATACGTCGTCTTTGTCGGCGACTACAAGAGCCGACCCGTCCAGATATCGGGCGACACCGTCTTTGACATCGATTTGCCGCTTGCACAGCTATCTGGCCGGGTACTCGAAGAAGGAGGCAAGGTCCCCATTGTTGGAGCGGACGTGGACCTCTGGTCGGCGGAGCCCGGTTCATCGCAAATCCGGCTGTACGGCCGCTCGAATCATTTCGGGCAATTCGCGCTGGCTGGGTTGGAGCCGGGCGATTTCATGCTGACGGCCTACAAGCCAGGATTCGAGATGTTCCGTGAGCGGATCTCGTACGCTTCGCCCGCCGCTGACATGACGATCCGGCTGCGTTCGAACGAGGGCGTAGAAATCAGGGTGCGCGACGCGCGCAGCGGAAGGCCCGTGCAAGAGGTCATCGCGATTGAGATGATCGGCGATCGCAACGGCAGCAGGTTGCAGCTCCACCTGGATGAAAGCGGAACCGGCTATATGCCGAGCGCACTCGCGGGCAGCACGATTTCGTTCTGGGCTTACGGATACGGCCCAACCATCATCCGTGAATGGAGCGGCCAACCACTCGACCTGCAGCTCCAGTCGCAAAAGGCCCAGTGAGCCTCGTGATCAGCAAGAGTTTCCGGTTGATGCAGTTGATGCTGCAGAATTCAGTTCATGACTGAAAATCCGCGTGTCGGTGGTTCAATTCCACCCCTGGCCACCATCTCTTCAAGGTCTATTCCGGACACATAGGTGACGGTTAATACCGGAGATGTGGGTGACAGTTTAGCGGCGAACGGATATTCGGCGCACTCGAGTCGACACGTCTCGTGATCAAAAAAGCCCAGGTCGCCAACACGCGCTGACATTGTCGCGCTCACATT
>JBAQWM010000124.1:0-3467 GCA_049298915.1 Steroidobacteraceae bacterium
TCACCACCATGCTTCTCAGCCATCACCTTGGTCAACGCCGCCGTCAGCGTCGTCTTCCCATGATCCACATGCCCAATCGTCCCCACATTCACATGCGGCTTCGACCGTACGAATTTTTCCTTAGCCACGACACACCTCTGTCTTCTCTATCGTTATGGAGCCCACGACCGGAATCGAACCGGTGACCTCGTCCTTACCAAGGACGTGCTCTACCGACTGAGCTACGTGGGCCCAGCTCAACCCGACTGGAGCGGGTGATGGGAATCGAACCCACGTCATCAGCTTGGAAGGCTGAGGTTCTACCATTGAACTACACCCGCATTCCTTCACGCCGCGAACAGCAGGTATCGTGGGCCGCCAATGAAGCCGAGCCACCCGGTTGCTATCGACAACTGGTGGAGGGGGTAGGATTCGAACCTACGAAGGCATGAGCCAGCAGATTTACAGTCTGCCCCCGTTGGCCGCTTGGGTACCCCTCCCAAAAATGAGCCGCGTATTTTCGGCCCGAATGACCGTTGTGTCAACGCCAAATGGCTGCCAAGTACTTGATTGGGGCTAAATATGCGGCGCGGGCAGGCCGTAGCCTCTGGCAACCAGGATGGCAAGGAGCGGCAGCAGCAACAGCAGCACGAGCTGCAGCGCCACGTTCGCTCGCACCCGCTCGAGTTCGCGGGTCAGCGGCGCAAAGGCTGCCGCGGTGCGCGCCTCTCGATTCCAGCGGATGTACTGGCGGGTCGTGAAGAGCGCCACCAGCCCGATCACGACAAATAGCGCAATCTTCAGCCAGAACAACCGGTTAGCGAGATAGTAGGCGGTGCCCTGGCCGAAGAAGAGGACCCTTGCCAGTCCGGTCGCGAGGGTTCCAGTCAACGCCAGGAAATAGCCCAGATCGGCCGTTCCCAGGAGTCTCACCTGGGTGCGGTCAGGGATGCGCCGGCACAACCAGTATTCCGATAGCAGAAGCCCCACCGCCAGTCCGACCGCAACCAGGTGCAGCCAGGCGAACAACGCGATGGCCATCGAGGTGCCGGTGGGCATTTCAGCTGCCCACCAGGCGCACAAATGTCGCCGCATCGATATTTGCGCCGGAAATGATCAGACCGACCCTGCGCCCCGCGAGACGCTCGCGCAATGGACCCAGGAGGGCGGCGGTCGAAGCGGCGCTCGCCGGCTCGACCGCCAGTCGCGCGTGTTCGAGCAGAAATCGCATCGCAGCGACGAGTTCCTGGTCGGTGACCCGCACCAGTTCGTCGATGTGGGCGCGGCACAGGGCATAGGACATCGGCGTTGCAAAAGGTGCGCCGAGACTGTCGGCGATGGTCGCTACCTTGTCGATCGCCTCGGGCTGGCCGCTGGCAAAACTCCGGTGCATCGTATCGGCCCCGAAGGGTTCCACCCCGAAGACCGCGCAGTCGGGCCGCGCCTGCTTGACCGCTGCAGAGACACCGGATGCCAGCCCGCCGCCGCCGATCGGTACTACGACCGCGTCCAGATCCGGCTGCTGCTCCATGAATTCGAGGCCGAGTGTGGCGGTGCCGAGCGAGACGCGCAGGCCCTCGTAGGGATGGATGAACGTGCGCGATTCCGTCTCCTCGATTTCCCTGACGCGCCTGAAACCCGCGTGGACGTCGGACGCGAGCTCGATTTCTGCGCCGTAGAGGCGGCATTGCGCGATGCGGAAAGGGTTCGCGCTCCGGGTCATGACGACCTTGGCACTGATGCCGAAACACTGCGCGGCGTAGGCCGTCGCGATCGCATGATTGCCGGCGCTGATCGCGCAGACACCATGCGCGCGTTCGGCTGCACTGAGCGCGAGCACATTCAGGAGCGCACCACGGGGCTTGAAACTGCCGGTGCGCTGGAAGAGCTCAAGCTTCATGAATGCGCGCGTGCCGGGCGCGAGTGCGGATCGAACGGCGGGACCCGATAATTCCTGGACCGGTGTTTCCAGCACACGCTCGCCGATCAGCCTGCGCGCTGCCCGGATGTCTGCGAGCGCCAGCAGAGGCGCAGTAGCAGGGTCCGTTTTCATGGCCGGGCATGGTAGCGGATCGAAGGGCGCCGACCCGCCAGGACGCTGTATGCTGCACTGCAATATGACCGGTCTCAGGCCCATTTTCCTGCAAGCTGTTGATTTCACATGGCCAATTTTTCCCTACCTGATATGGGGTTTACTCGGGCTTTCCACGCCCGGCCCGGGGCTGCATACTGCGCTTCGACCCACTCCAGGCTTAGAACAAAGGCGGGGATCAGGAGATGGAACGCCGTCTGCATACGCGACATCGGGCTCGTGCCACGGTCTATCTGATCGTTCCCGGTCGTCGGGGCGCACTCTGCAGGGCCTGCAACCTGAGCGCCAACGGCGTATTCGTCGAGACCCGGAACCTCGGGCTGGCGAAAGGGTCAATCGTCGAGCTCGCATTTGCGATCAACCTGGGCGCGGTCACAAAGATTCACCGCCGCCAGGCCGTCGTAGCCCATGTTTCGCACGGTGGCACCGGCTTGCGCATGGAAAGCTACGCGGTTCGCTGAGCAGAGCGGGAAGATTCCATGTCGGGTGGGGTTCCCGGCGCCCGGATGGGTTCGGGGCCCCTCCCTTTTTTGATTTTCCCGGCCGACCACGATAACCGGCCGCTATCTACAGAAGGTCATTGATCATTATCCGGCCGGGCGCAACCATGCCTAGGCTGTTGCACGCACAGGGATTAGCCATGGCTCAGATCTACGACAACATACTTCAGACCATCGGCCGCACACCGCTCGTACGGCTCAACAAGATAGGTCGTGACCTGCCCGGGCGTATCGTCCTGAAACTGGAATTCTTCAATCCTTGCGCCAGCGTCAAGGATCGCATCGGCGTCAGCATGATCGAGGCGCTCGAACAGCAGGGTCGAATCGGGCCCGACACGGTGCTGGTCGAGCCGACCAGCGGCAACACCGGCATCGGGCTCGCATTCGTCGCCGCAGCCAAGGGTTACCGGCTGGTGCTGACGATGCCGGAAACAATGAGTCTGGAGCGCCGCCGCATGTTGCAGGCCTTCGGCGCGGAACTCGTGCTGACCGAGGGCGCCAAGGGCATGAAGGGCGCGATTGCACGCGCCGCGGAAATCGTCGCCAGCGACCCGAGTCGGTACGTTCTCGTCGGTCAGTTCACCAATCCCGCCAATCCCGAGATTCACCGCCGGACGACGGCGGAGGAAATCTGGAATGACACGGACGGCCAGGCCGATATCCTGGTCTCGGGTATCGGGACCGGCGGCACGATCACCGGCGTTGGCGAAGTCATCAAGGCGCGCAAGCCATCGTTTCGCACGGTGGCCGTGGAGCCGGCAGCCAGCCCGGTGCTGTCCGGCGGCCAGCCCGGCCCACACAAGATCCAGGGCATCGGCGCCGGTTTCATCCCCGAGATCCTGAACACCAAGGTCATCGACGAAATCATCCAGGTGACCAATGAGGAAGCCGGGGAG
>JBAQWM010000125.1:0-4132 GCA_049298915.1 Steroidobacteraceae bacterium
TGCTTGCGGCATTTCGTGCAATGACAAGCGTCAGGCGGCGGCAATTCGCCCTGAACTTCGAAAGTGACTGCGCCACAAAGGCAGGATCCACGGTGCATCTCCATGCTCCTGGTCGCGATGGGCGTGCTTAGGTGGTTGCACGCAGAAACCCGGCTACTGGCCTTGTCACTCACCGTCTCACCGATTGCCCGGCTGACGTCCCGGTCGAGCGGGCCGTACCGCGCGCTCGTGCATGAACGGGGCCTTTACGATGTGAAATGCGGCCCGAAGGCTCAACGATGGGGGTCATTTTCACGCCACTTCGCCAATCACGGCCGAGGTCATGGAGATGGAACTCACCACCACGCTGTTGAAAAAACTGACCTGTTCGCCGTCGCCCTGCAGGGCGAGGGCGTAGAGCAGCGGGTAATAGTGCTCTGGGGTCGGCACGGCGAGCCTTGCGTTGGGGCCTAGTGTTTCGTAGGACATCAACGCTTCGTGGTCCCGCCCCACAATCCGCTTCCGGATCTCCTTGTCACAGTGCACGGCCCAGTCCAATGGCTTTGGATCGTGGAAAGTGAACTTGCCCAGGTTGTGGACTACGTTGCCGCTGCCGAGGATAAGCACGCCGTCCTCGCGCAGGGGCTGCAGCTCCTTGGCGAGCGCGTAGTGAAAACTACCCGGCCGGCTGGTGTCCAGACTCAGCTGCACTACCGGAACGTCCGCTTGCGGATACATCGCCACCAGCACACTCCACGCACCGTGGTCCAGCCCTCGCTCGGGATCCAGACGAACTTGCACGGAATTGATTTGCTGTCTCACGCGGCGAGCCAAGTCTGGATTGCCCGGCGCGGGATACCGTACGTTGAAAAGAGCCTGCGGAAAGCCATAGAAGTCGTGGATCGTCCCGGGGTTCTCCGCGGCCGTCAGGCAGACACCGCGCGTCTCCCAGTGGGCGGAAATGCACAAAATTGCCTTCGGCCTGGGCAGGGTTCGCCCGAGCTCCTCCCAATTTCGACGGAACTCGTTGCGCTCGATCGCATTCATCGGGTTGCCGTGCCCGACGAACACGACGGGCATTCGCTTGGGTTGCATTTTCCTGTCCAGATCCCGCTCGGTTATCGGGCCAGGATGAAGGCGGTTCCGGATACGCGTGCCGAGAAAACGGCTTTCGTGGTCATGGTGCCTCCTCCTTTCTGGGAGAACGCGCGGCCTCGATCGTGGCTATATCGATCTTGCGCATGGTCATCATTGCGTCGAACGCGCGCTTGGCGGCAGCGGGATCAGGATCGGTGATCGCTTCCGTCAGGGACAGCGGCGTGATCTGCCAGGACAGTCCCCATCTGTCCTTGCACCACCCGCAGGCACTCTCCTGGCCGCCATTGCCGACGATCGCGTTCCAGTAGCGATCCGTTTCAGCCTGGTCAGCGGTTGCGACCTGAAATGAGAACGCTTCGTCGGGCTTGAACGCTGGTCCTCCATTGAGACCGAGGCAGGGAATGCCCATGACGGTGAAGAAGACCGTCAATACATCCCCTTGCTTCCCGGATGGAAAGTCACCCGGCGCGCGGTACACAGCGTCGACGGAAGAGTCCGGAAACGTAGCGGCATAGAACCGTGCCGCGTCCTCAGCGCAACCGTCATACCAGAGGCAAACCGTGTTTTTTGCTATCTTGGTCACGTTGCTTCTCCATTGAGATAAAGGCCAGCGTTATCCTCCCGCGGCTTCAGATTATTCACTGGCTGAATCGCGCTGCCGGCAACCCGCCGGCTTGAAGACTCGATTGGGCGATGCAGGATATCGTTCCAGCAAAGTGGCAGATCGCGAGGGACGGCGCACCAACTCACCACCGCAGTTCGGGCACTTGCCGCGGAGCCTGGTTTCCGCACAGGTGACGCAGAATGTACATTCGAAGCTGCAAATGTACGCATCCGTCGAGCCCGGTGGCAGGTCGACATCGCAGCACTCACATCCCGGCCTAAGTTCGAGCATTACTTCTCCAATGCGCTGTCATGGGCCGCTCAAACGCACTGTTCGACGGCACTCTGTCATGGCGATCGGTTCCGGATTGCCCGAATGTCATTCCTTGTCATCTGTGGCAAGTCATCCGTGATGTCGTCCCATGGGGCCTTGAATTCTATGTAGATGTGCTTGTCTGGCCTGATGAGGGGGTCATCGTCGAGAGCGCCCGCCGGTATCTCGAACCAGGGGTCCCTCGTTTTTGATGGGTTTGGAACCTGTGAACCGCATCGACTGCAGAAACTGGTGTCATATGGGGGAGGCGATTCGCTGACCGGACGTTCGTACGTCCTGATCAAGTCCGCGCCTTGAAGCAGGCGGAAATCTTCACGACGCACGCCAAGCCAGGTGAGGTAGGCGGATCCGCTGACTTTTCGGCAACGAGTGCAATGACATAGCTCAAAAGGCCCGACCGCGCGCTCAATTTCGAATCTGACGCCACCACACAGGCAACTACCGCGGAGCATTTCTCACCTCCTCTCCTGGTGCCATCCAACGTCGGCGTTGAGCGCGCGACGCGAAGCGCAGCCGGCGCGCCGCAGGCACGATGATTGTCCACGCATTGCCTCTTTCCATTACCACATCCCATTCGCCATCTTTTTGCGCCGGGCCAGCTCCTTTTCGCTGGGCTCGATACTCGCGAACGAGCCGCAGTGCCGATGGCTTCGCGGTCTCGCCGAAGAGGCGCTTGCCATGCCCAAGCACCACAGGAAAAGTCCACACGTTGTACTCGTCGATTAGTGAGGCGGCCTGGAGCGTCTGAATCAGATTGCCGAGACGACATCGCCGTGCAGCAGGGTCGAGTTGTTCCAGTGGAGCATCGTCAACGTGCGCGAAGCAACATACTTTTTCGCTGCATTGAGTGTCTTCGCGATCGGATCGTCATCCGGCTGATAAGGCCAGTACGCTTCGAATATCTGATAAGTCCTGCGGCTGAGCACCAGCTCGCGATCCTTGTCGTCGAAGCCTGCTGCCGAGATATCCATGCTTTCGTCCGCGTAGCTGAACATCCAGCCGCCAAGGGCAAAGCCGCCAGTGGGGTGCTCTTCTGGCCCGCCTGGTGCTTGGATGATGCCGTCAAGCGACACGAACGTGGATGCGATGAGCTTTCTCATGGAAACACTCTGGTCATAAAACTGGTGTCAACCAAGCGGCAAACGTCCGCGCTGAGCGGGCCGCGCGCCGGCACTTGCACTGATGAGATGGACTCCCCTGCTGGCAGTACGGCATCGATGTGCCAAGCTGAATGTGCTGCATCAGCTGCTAGCCCTATCAGGAGGAGTCCGTGATGAATACTACGACCGTGGGCGTGGACCTGGCAAAGAGCCGCTTCGAACTGGCGGTCGCCGACAGCGAGTACCGGATCCAGAGCCGCAGACGTCTGACCCGGGTGCAATTTGCGCAGTTTTTCGGCAATCACCCGGCCAGCCGGGTGGTGATGGAGATCTGCGGTTCGGCGCATCACTGGGCGCGCACGCTGCAGGCGCAGGGCCACCAGGTGCGCTGATTGAGGCCGCGCGCTGTGCCGAGATCCGTCCCGTACCGATCAAGTCGATCGAGCAGCAGACCATCCAGCAGCTGCATCGCCTGCGTGCCCAATGCATGGGTACCCGCACCGCGCGCATCAACTGGCTACGCGGTGCCTTGCGTGAAGTCGGTGTCAGCATCCCGGTGGGCGCACGCCGCGGTATCGGTGCGGTGCGCCAGGCGCTGGCCGCCCCCCAGCCGGCACTGCCTGGGGTGCTGTGTCGGTTCATCGAGGAGACCTTGGCCGAGATTGCCGAGCTCGAGCAACGCGGTGCGCGGATCGAACGCGAGCTGGCGAGTCTGACGCACGACGATGCCGTGGTACGCGGCCTGCTGGCGATTCCCGGCATCGGCCCGCTGAGTGCCACCGCGCTCGCGGCCACGATCGTCGATATCCAGCGATTCCCCTCCGGCCGGCACCTGGCCAGCTGGCTCGGATTGACTGCCCGCGAGCACTCCTCGGGTGAACGCCGGCGCCTCGGGCGGCCACTCGATCGATTGCGGGCTTGGGCACTGGCTACCGCCCAACGCTGCGGCTACAACAAGGCCACCGTCGCACTCGCCAACAAATTGGCGCGCATCGTCTGGGCTACCTGGAAATATCAG
>JBAQWM010000126.1:0-8464 GCA_049298915.1 Steroidobacteraceae bacterium
TGCGCGACGAAGTCGCGACCGGCCAGCGACTGCAGCGCGCGATGGAAAACGCCGGACTGTTCCCGAACATGGTCGTGCAGATGATCGCGGTCGGCGAGGAATCGGGTTCGCTCGACGAAATGGCGGCCAAGGTCGCAGATTTCTACGAGCTCGAGGTCGACACCGCGGTGGACGGCCTGTCATCGCTGCTCGAACCGCTGATCATGGCGATTCTCGGCGTGCTGGTCGGCGGTCTTGTCATCGCGATGTACCTGCCGATCTTCAAGCTGGGCGCCGTGATCTGATCACGCCGCCGGAGCCCTGGGCGATGCTGGCGGCGAATCCGGCCGCATTCGCGGCCCTCGCGGCCCTGTTCGGGCTCGCAATCGGCAGTTTTCTCAATGTCGTAATCCATCGCCTCCCGCTGATGCTGGAGCGCCAGTGGCGCGCGCAATGCGCCGAGATCACGGGTCAGGCCGCGACGCCGCCGCGCGAAGCGCTCGGTCTCTGGAGACCGCGTTCGCGCTGCCCATCCTGCTCCGCGCAGATCCGCGCAATCCACAATATCCCGGTGTTAAGTTACATTGCCCTGCGCGGCCGCTGCGCTGCCTGCGGGGCCAGGATTTCCCTCCGGTACCCGCTGGTGGAGTTGGCGACGGCCGCTGCGAGTGCCACGGTCGCATGGCACTTCGGCTTCGGATGGCAGGCGGCGTTCGCGTTGTTGTTCAGCTGGTACCTGATCGCTCTGACCGTCATCGATCTGGACCGGCAACTGTTGCCGGACATCCTGACGCTGCCGCTGCTTTGGATCGGATTGCTGATCAGCCTGTGGCCGGCAGCGGGTGCCGCCTCGCCGCCTGATTCCCTGACCGGTGCCGCTGCCGGTTACCTGATGCTGTGGGGCGTATTTCAGGTTTTCCGCCTCGTGACCGGCAAGGAAGGCATGGGGTACGGCGACTTCAAGCTGTTCGCGGCGATCGGCGCATGGCTGGGCTGGCAGATGCTGCCGCTGGTGCTGCTGCTGTCCGCCGTGGTCGGCGCGGCGGTCGGCATCACGCTGATCGTTTTCAGGCGCCACGGCCGCGAAGTGCCGATTCCCTTCGGGCCCTATCTGGCGGGGGCAGGCTGGATCGGACTGCTCTGGGGTCCATGGATGACCGGGTATTACCTCGGCGTTGCGGGTCTGCGCTGATCATGGCCAGGGCGCTGCGCATCGGCCTGACCGGCGGGATCGCAAGTGGCAAGAGCACTGTCGCAGACCATTTTGCATCGCGCGGGGTGACGGTGATCGATGCCGATCGAATCACCCGGCAACTGGTGATGCCGGGTCAGCCCGCCCGCGCGGACCTGATCCGGGCGCTGGGCCGCGAAATACTGGACGCCGACGGCAATCTGGATCGCAAAAGCCTCCGACGGCGTATATTCAGCGACACCGCGACGCGCCGGATCGTCGAGGGAGTCCTGCATCCGGCCGTCATCGACGAGATGAGGCGCCAGTCCGATGCTGCGCCCGGCCCCTACCAGGTCCTCGTCATCCCGCTGCTGGTCGAAGGCGGCCACCGCGAGCAGGTGGACCGGGTGCTGGTGGTGGACTGTGCAGAGGAGCGGCAGATCGAACGGCTGATGCGCCGCGACGGCGAAACCCGGGAAAACGCCCTCCGCGCGCTCGCCGCCCAGGCCACGCGCGCACAACGCCTGGCCGCCGCCGATGACATCGTCTCGAATGACGGCGATCCTGCGAATCTCGTCACGGAAGTGGCCGGGCTCGACAGCGATTATCGCCGTCTGGCGGCGAAAATCTGAGGTTCTGGCATGGCACCGCGCCGCGATTCACGGGATGCGTTGTTTACGGGGCCGGAAGAGGTGCCGCAGAATAGGGGTATGTTTGAGCCCGTGCCGGTATCCGGGCCGCACCCGGAATCCGTTAACTTCGAGCAGCCGCTCAACGAGCGGATGCGCGCATTCCTGCGGCTCGAGTTCCTGTGGCAGCAGATTTCCTACCATGCCGGTATTCCGAATCCATGGTCGAGCCGGGCCGCGGTCGCGGGACTGATAGAAATCCTCGCGATCACGTCGCGCGGCGACGCGCGAGCCGACGTGCTCAAGGAGCTCGAAAGGCAGATGTCGGCGATGCGCGATTACCAGAACCGCCCCGGTGTCGACGGCGCGCGCCTGCGCTCCGTCATCGCGGGGCTGGTGCGCCGGCGCGATCAGCTGAATGCCGCAGGCGCGAATTTCCTGCAGCGGCTGCGCGAGTCCGAATTCCTGAATGCGATCAAGCACCGCAGCGCAATTCCGGGCGGGACCTGTGACTTCGACCTGCCCGACTATTGCCACTGGCTCAATCTCGAACCCGACCTGCGGGAAAGCGATCTGGCGGGTTGGCTGGTCACGATCCGCCCGCTGTGCGAGTCGGTATCGGATTTGCTGTGGATCACGCGTGAAAACGCGGTACCGCGCGAAGAGATCGCCACTGGAGGTGTCCACCAGATAGTTTTCGAACGCGACCGGCCGGTGCAGCTGGTGCGGCTCGCGCTTCCGGGCAACTCCAAGCTCTACCCTGAAGTCAGCGGCAGCCATCACCGCTGCAGCCTGCGATTCATGCGCTGGCAAAGTGTGCACGACCGGCCGGTGCAGGCGACCGAGGATGTTCGATTCGTTCTGGCGACCTGCTACTGACCGCAATGGCGATACTGATCAGCTGCCCGCATTGCAGACGCCAGTGCAGCTGGCAGGATAATCCGTGGCGCCCATTCTGCAGCGAGCGCTGCAAGTTGATCGATCTGGGCGCCTGGCTCGAGGAACAACACGCGATCCCGGGCGAGGATCTCGAGTTTCCGGACGCAGACACCGGGCCCGATGCCACCAGGCATTAGCCGCGTCGGCGGCCGATTCCGGAAACTCGTCCCGCTCGTCACGGGCCGCCAGCCATGCCGAGATGTTTCGCGAGGAAGGCCCACTGGTTGGCCCAGTCCTCGACCTGCATCCAGGCAGGCTTGCCGGCGCCATGGCCAGCGCGGGTTTCGATTCGCACCAGCACCGGATTGGCGCAGCCTTGTGCGTACTGCAGCGCCGCGGCGAACTTGAAGCTGTGCCACGGCACGACGCGATCGTCGTGGTCCGCGGTGGTCACCAGCGTCGGCGGGTAGCAGCGACCCCGTACCAGGTTGTGGACCGGCGAATAATCGAGCAGTGCGCGAAACTGGTCCGGGTCCTCGACCGTGCCGTAATCGCTCGACCAGGCGTAGGCATTTGCACTGGCCGACTGGTATCGCAGCATGTCCATGACGCCGACGCCAGGCAGGGCGGCGCCGAAGAGTTCTGGCCGCTGTGCCATCACCGCGCCGACCAGCAACCCGCCATTGCTGCGGCCATGAATCGCAAGCCGCGAAGATGAAGTGTAGCGCCTGGCGACCAGCCATTCCGCTGCTGCGATGAAGTCGTCGAATACATTCTGCTTGCGGGTCCGGGTGCCGGCTTCGTGCCATGCGGCACCATATTCCCCGCCACCGCGCAGATTCGCGACCGCATAGATGCCGCCATGTTCCAGCCAGGCCGCATAGACTGGGTCGTAAACCGGTGTCAGCGAAACGTCGAAGCCGCCGTAGCCGTACAGCAGGGTGGGGTTCTCGCCGTTCATGACCATGTCGCGCCGGCGCGTGATGGACATCGGGATGCGCGTCCCATCCTTGCTGCTGTAGAAGACCTGTTCGGTCAGGTAAGGGCTGGCATCGAATGGCACGCGCGGCTGCCGGAATGGCTTCACGTCGTCGCTGGCCACGTCATAGCGATAGAGGGCGAGTGGCGTCAGGTAATCCGTGTACGCGAAAAATGACTCGTCTTCCCCCGGCGCATCCGGGAACCCGGTCACGGTGCCGTGACCCGGGAGGCGGATCTCGCCACGCACGCCGCCGTCCAGACGGTAGACGAAAAGGCGCGAGTGCGCGTCTTCCAGGTAGTTCGCGATCAGGTGGCCGCCCGCCAGGCTGGCCTGGTAGAGCCGGGCCGGGCCCTCGGGCACGATTTCGACGGGTTCCGGCCGCGCCGGGTCGATCGCGATCACGCGGCCACGTGGCGCGCCCTGTGTCGTCCTGAAGTAGAGCCGGTCGCCTACCACGCCCAGGAAATTGTAGATTCCATCCCAGTTGTCCAGGATGCGCATGACCGGCGCATCGGGTTTCGACAGCTCGCGCAGGTGGATCGCATTGGACTCGAAGCCGTAGGTAATGACGAGCACCAGCCAGCGCCCGTCTTCTGATACCAGGCCATAGGGGTTGTGGCGCGGGTTTCCAGGCGTCGAATAGACGAGCTCGTCCGCTGACTGAGCGGTCCCGAGCCGATGCCGGTAGACGCTGACCTGCTGCTGGTCGTCAGCGCGCCCGTCCGCGCCCTTCGGGTAGCGCGAATAGTAGAACGCACCCGCATCTGGCGTCCACGAAACACCCGTGAACTTGGTGTCGCGGATCAGATCCGGCAGGTCACGCCCGGTCTCGACATCGCGCAGCTGCCAGACGTCCCAGTCGGTGCCGCCATGCGATACGGCATACGCGACAAGGCGACCATCCGGACTGATCGAGTAATCGGCGAGAGACGCCGTCCCGTCGCTGGACATGGTATTGGGATCGACCAGCACGCGCGGTGTCGCATCGACCGCCTCCATCCAGTACAGGACTCCATGATTCTGCTTGCCGCCCTTCTCGACGTAGAAGTACCTCCCACCGCGCCTGACCGGGACGCGCGATTTCTCGTCAAGCCAGCGGTAGCCGTACTGTTCGTAGTCCCAGAGCTCGGTGAGCCTCCTGCGGATCGCCTCGCGCGCGGGGATCGCCTCGAGGTATGGCTGCGACAGTGCGTTTTCGGCCGCGACCCAGGCCGCGATATCCGGCCCCTGGATTTCCATCCATCGGTATGGGTCGGCGACTTCAGTGCCATGATATTCGTCGACAACGGTGCCGCGGGCCGCAGCAGGGTACTTGGGCGCAGGTGACTCGTGGGCCGCGTTCATGGCCGGATGAGCTGCGAGCATCGCGAAGACCAGTCCGGATATGACATAGCTGCGCACCGTGCATACACTCCATGCGGATCGGGCGAGCGAAGTCTAGCAAAGCGCTTTGCCCGTGCCGTTCCAATCTGCGACAAGGCGGAGCACCGATGCGTTCATTTGTGATTGGTTTGACTGCGGGACTGGCACTGGCCGTCGCTGCCAGTGCCAGCGA
Organism: Steroidobacteraceae bacterium; assembly: GCA_049298915.1. Lineage (GTDB taxonomy): Bacteria > Pseudomonadota > Gammaproteobacteria > Steroidobacterales > Steroidobacteraceae > SCUD01. The sequence continues at coordinate 5,196 of JBAQWM010000126.1, forward strand.
CCTGACCGTCGAGCGCCTGTTTGATGCGCCTGACCTGCAGGGTCCAGCGCTGCGGCAGCTGAAATTTTCTCCCGATGGGGATCTCGTTACCTATCTGCGAGCCAGGAACGACGATGCGCAGGTCTACGATCTGTGGGCCTACGACATCGCGTTGGGCCGGCATCGCATGCTCGTCGATTCAAGGAATCTGGTCCCCGACGCGGGAACCCTGTCGGCCGAGGAAGAGGCGCGCCGGGAGCGCCAGCGCACTGCGGCTCTGCGCGGCATCGTCGAGTACCATTGGGCGCCGGACTCGCGCGCGCTGCTGTTTCCGCTCGGCGGGGACCTGTACCACTACGACATTGCGGTGCCGGCCGGTCAGGCAGTCAAGCGCCTCACAACGACTGCCGCCTATGAGACCGATCCGCAATACTCGCCGAAGGGCCGCTTTGTCAGCTTCATTCGCGACCAGGATCTCCATGCCGTCGAGATCGCAACCGGCGCGGAACGGCGGCTGACCACCGGTGGCGGCGGGCTGATCAGTCACGGCGTCGCCGAATTCATCGCTCAGGAGGAGATGGATCGCAATACCGGGTACTGGTGGTCGCCCGATGAGCGCCATGTCGCGTTCACGCGCGTGGACGAATCGCGGGTCGCCGAACTCGAGCGCTTCGAGGTCCACGCGGATGGATTCCGCGTGCTGCAGCAGCGTTACCCGGCGGCCGGCGCAGCCAATGCCGACGTCAGGCTAGGCATTCTCGCGCTGGGCACGGGGGAGATCGCCTGGGCGGATCTCGGCCTTAGCGACCAGTATCTCGCGCGCGTGCACTGGTTTCCCGAGGGCGACCGGCTGCTGGTGCAGCGCCAGTCGCGGGACCAGAAACGTCTTGACCTGCTCAGCATCCCGGTGACAGGCGGCAGCGGGCACCTGCTGTTTTCGGAAGTGAGTGATTCGTGGGTGGAGCTGCACGACGACCTGTATTTCCTGCCGGGCCGGAAGGAACTCCTGTGGGCCTCGCAGCGCACCGGACACAATCATCTCTACCGTTATGGCTATGACGGCCGGCTGAAGGGCGCAGTTACCGCAGGTGACTGGGATGTCATCGGTGAACCTCTTTCGCCCGCCGTCCGCGGCCTGGACGAAAAACGCGGTCGCGTCTATTTCATGGCGAACCTGAAGTCGCCGCTGGAGCGGCAACTGCATGTGACCGGCCTCGACACGGGCAGCGCAAGCGCGCCTCGCCTGCTGACGTCACAGGACGGCTGGCACAACGTCACGATGTCGCCGGACGCGAAGCGCTATCTGCTGCACTACAGCGACCCGGAGCAGCCGCCGCAACTGTCGTTGCACGATGCCTCCGGCAGGCGCCTCGCCTGGCTGCTCGAGAACCGGCTCGACGACCAGCATCCCTATGCGCCCTACCGCAGCCGGCATGTGAAGCCGGAATTCGGTTCGCTACCGGCAGCGGACGGCACCCGGCTCCAGTGGCAGCTCCACCGGCCGGCAGATTTCGAGCCGGGGCGACGCTACCCGGCGATCTTGCTGGTCTACGGCGGGCCGACAGTCCAGAGCGTGCAGCGCCGCTGGGGCGACCGGCGCGGTGGCCTGGCGATCCAGCTGCTGACACAGCGCGGTTACGCGGTGTTCGCGCTCGACAACCGCGGAGCGGGAGGACGCGGTCAGGCATTCACGACAGCGCTCTACCGGCGGCTGGGCGGCGTCGAAGTCCTGGATCAACTCAAGGGCGTCGAATGGCTGAGGCATCAGCCATTCGTGGACCCGGCGCGCATCGGTGTCCTTGGCTGGAGCTATGGCGGCTACATGACGCTGATGCTGATGATGCAGTCACCCGGGACATTTGCGGCTGGCGTCGCCGGCGCACCGGTCACCGACTGGCGGCTCTACGACACGCATTACACCGAACGCTATATGGGTCTGCCGGAAGACAATGCCGAGGGTTACCGGCAGTCGAGCGTGCTGACCCACGCCCATTCGCTGCGCGACCGGCTGCTCGTGATGCACGGGATGGCCGACGACAACGTGCTCTTTACGCACACCACGCTGTTGATCAAGGAACTGGTCGCCGCGGGCCGGCTATTCGAAGTAATGCCATATCCTGGCAGCAAGCACGGGGCGCTCAGCTTCAGGGAGACCGGAATCCACGGCTGGAACACGATTATCGATTTTTTCGATCGCCAGCTGCTAGCGGGCGGCCGCTGACGCCGCCACGACAACGCAGCCGTGCGCACCGGCCAGCTGCAGCTCGTCCATGCGGGTTGCATCCGGGTACCAGCCGGCGAATACCGGAATGCCGCTGATCGCGCAGAGTTGCTCGAGTTCGCGAGGCGGCATTGGTCCGCTCTCCGGCGCCAGCACCAGGAAATGCGCGCCTTGCGCAATTGCGTCGAGGGCGGCGGCCTGGTCTTCACAGACCACCCCGATCAGGAATGCCCCATGACTGTCCACGTGCAGATTCTGCCCCTGGGGGCGCAACACCGCGCCGTCGGCACCGGCCGTAGCGGCGACGCGAATCGCCTCGACGCCATTGCCCAGCGCAAAAATCCGGTGACCCGCCGCACGCGCCCTCCGGACGACTGCTGCGTCGAGCCCGGGGGTTGCGGCAGCCGAGATGTGCCAGAAGATCGATTCCGCCTCGCCCGCGCCGGGCAACCCGGACGGCGCCGGGCCCGAAATGACTCGCGCGAGCTGCGGCAGGCGCAGCGCCGTCACGATGGCGCGGTCGGCCTCGAGTAGGTCATGACCTGGAAGATCGTCTGCTGTCGACCAGGCCAGCGCCTGGGAATCGCGGCTTTGCGGCGTGCCCGTGTACGCGATGACCCGCCAGAAGTCGAGCAGCACGCGGCGATCAGGATAACGGTGATGCAGGCGGATCAGCGGCCGGGCTGACTCCACGGTGATCCCCAGTTCCTCCTCCAGTTCACGCCGGAGGCCATCGAAACGGTTTTCGCCTGAACCGAGCTTGCCGCCGGGAAATTCCCAGCGTCCGGCCATATGGCGCCCGCGCGGGCGCTGCGCGATCAGGACGCGGCCGCTGGCATCGAACAAGGCACCAGCAACGACATGGATTTCCTCGGGTTCAGGCATTGCCGCTGTTCCCGCCTTTGAACCGATCGCGCTCAGCCGCCGGCGCTCTGTATTGCGCCGTGGCAATGCTTGTATTTTCTGCCGGATCCGCACGGGCAGGGTTCGTTGCGCCCGATCTTGCGCTCGCCGCGCACGAACGGCGGGGCAGCTGCCACCGGCGCCGCCGGTGCGGCACGTGCAGTAC
>JBAQWM010000127.1:0-3507 GCA_049298915.1 Steroidobacteraceae bacterium
CAATATCACTTGCTGCGTTGACCGTCGGCATCGTTACGACGGTAGTCCTGCTACCACGCGCCGATGATGCGGCGGTGGCTCCCGAGAACTGGATCGTTGAGGCGGCGGGCGCCTTCAATCGCGGAACGGGCGCAACTGAGCAGCACGGTGCAACACGGGTACCGCCCGGTGCCGAGTCCGCGGCCCAGCAGTCGGCGCACGAAGGCGAGCGGCTGCGCGTGCAGCGCCGTTTCGCGGAGGCCGCAGCCGCGTACCGCGAGGCCGTGGACGCCGATCCGATGGATGCGGATTCCTGGGCGGATCTTGCAGACAGCGCGGCAGCTGCTGCCGGCAACGACCTGAGCGGGAGCCGCGAGGCGATCATGCGCGCGCTCGCCATCGATCCCCGGCACCGCAAGGCGCTGTGGCTGCGCGCGAGTCTCGAATTGCAGGAGCAGCGCTACGTCGCAGCAGCCGCCACCTGGCGCGAACTCCATGCACTGGTGCCGGTCGGGTCCAGTGACGCGCGTGTCGTTGCCGCGAATATTGCCGAGGCCGATGCGCTGGTGCAGATGGCCCCGCTCATTGCCGCCCGGGGAAACTGATGGCTGCGGCAGTTGAAGTTGTAAGGGCGGATCTGGCGGGCGAATCGAATGGCGCGCAGTCGCAATCGTCGCGCATCGGCTTGTGGCTAACGGTGCTTGCAATCGCAGCCGGATTTGCGGTGCCGATCGAGCAGTACATTTCCCCGCAATCCGGACTGGGGTACTGGCTGGGCATCGTGGGTGGCTCGCTGATGCTCGTGCTGGTGGTCTACCCGATGCGAAAGCGCATGCCGTCTCTCGCGGTGCTCGGAAGCGTGCAGCTGTGGTTTCAGATCCACATGGTGTTCGGAATCATCGGTCCGCTCGCGGTGCTCTACCACGCGAATTTCCGCCTCGGCGCGACGAACAGCAATGTCGCTCTGATCTGCATGCTGCTGGTCGCCGGCAGCGGGGTGGTCGGGCGTTACCTGTATGCGCGCATTCACAACGGCCTGTATGGCAAGAAGACGACATTGCAGGAACTCGCGGGTGACGCCGAGAAACTCCGCAAGCATTCGGGCGCGCTGAGATTGCTGCCGGGCCTGATGCTCGAGGTGGAGCAGGCAGAGCGTCATATCGGCAGGCCGGCACCGCTCGTGATCCGGCCGTTGCTGGCGGCACTTCGGGAGAAACGCGCAACCCGGCGAATCAGCCGGCTGGTCCGGAACGCGGTCGCGATGGCATCCACGCGTTCCAGCGCCCTGAGCCGGGAACGCGAGCGCTTTACGCAGGCCGCGAATGCCTACATTTCCGCGCGGCTCAAGGCGGCCCGCCGGGTCGCGGAATTCCAGGCCTCCGAGCGGCTGTTCGTAGTCTGGCATGTGCTGCACATGCCGCTGTTCGTCGTGCTGGTGATCGTCGGCGTCGTACACGTCATCGCGGTGCATGTTTACTGACGTGCGCGCCGCGGCATGGGTTGAATGCGCAATGATCATGGCTTTCGCAACGATGACGTTTCCATCCCGGGCCAGCCAGCTCGAACTGCTGCTGATGCCCGGCAAGGTGGCACTTGCTCACGCGGATATCGAGGCGGAATGCGGTCTCTGCCATGACCGCAGCGACCGGCCGCGCCAGCGGCAACTCTGCATGGATTGCCACGATCACTCCGACATCGCCGCGGACGTGAGGACCGGGACGGGCTTCCATGGGCGGGTATCGAAAACCGCGCAGTGCAGCGCCTGTCACACCGAGCACAAGGGACGGAAAGCGGACATAGTCGGATTGACGCGCGAGGCTTTCGACCATGCCCGCACGGACTTCCCGTTGCTGGGAGCGCATGTCACGGCGCCCTGCGCGACCTGCCATCAGACCGGAAAGAAATTCCGCGAGGCACCGCAGGAATGCGTCGAGTGCCACCGCGACGACGATAAGCACGACGGCAAGCTGGGAGAAGACTGTGCCCAGTGCCATGAGACGGTGCGATTCAAGACCGCCAAGTTCGATCACTCGAAAACGGACTTCCCGCTCAACGACGCCCACGCAAAAGTTGCCTGCTTCGCCTGCCACCGCGACCCGACCTTCGCGGGCGCGCCGGGCAAGTGCGTGGATTGCCATGCGGGCGACGACGTGCATCGAGGCGGCCGCGGCCCCGACTGCGCGAGCTGCCATGGGACGGCAAGCTGGCAGCAGAATAGTTTTGACCATCTGAAGGCCAGCGGCTATGCATTGCTCGGCAGGCACGCCAGGCTCGCCTGCGAAAGCTGCCACCGCGGCGGCGACCTGAAAGCGCCATTGCCGAATGAATGCAGCGGCTGCCACGCGGCCACCGACAGTCATTCAGGCCGTTTTGGCGCCGCCTGTGCCGACTGCCACGGCCAGAGCGAATGGAAGATCACTTCCTTCGATCACGAGAAGCGCGCCAAGTTCGCGCTGCGCGGGGCGCATGAAAAGATCGATTGCCACAGTTGCCATACGGGCGTGCTGAAGCTGCAGCAGATGCCGAAAGACTGCATCGGCTGCCATGAGGTTGACGACGTGCACCAGGGCTCGCTGGGCAAGGACTGCCACTTGTGCCACAACGAAAGCGGCTGGCGCGACGAAGTGAAGTTCGACCACGACCTCACGAGATTTCCGCACGTCGGCCTGCATGTGGGCGTGCCATGCGAAGAATGCCATGCGAGCCGGTCGTTTCGGGATGCGCCGGAGCAGTGTGTCAGCTGTCATCGGGCCAAGGATGTCCACAAGAAGAATCTGGGCGAGGAGTGCGACTCCTGCCACAACCCGAATGGCTGGAATTTCTGGCAGTTCGACCACGGGGCCAGGACCGATTTCGCCCTGAGCGGAGCGCACGGCCGGCTTGGATGCCGGGACTGCCACCGCAAGCCGGAGCATGAGACGCGCACCTCGGCCGAATGCATTTCGTGTCACCGGTCAGACGATGTTCATCAAGGCCAGTTCGGCCCCGATTGCAGCCGCTGCCACGGCGTCGAATCCTTCCGGCAGCTGCTGACGCAATAGGCCAAAGGCGGGTGCAATGAAGACCGAACATGGATCGATAGCGCTGATCGCGATCGTCGCCGCGCTGTTTCTTGTCCTTCCGGCAACCGCCCGGGCCGCCCCGACACGCCCGGTTTTCGACCACCTGACGACTGGATTCGAACTGACCGGCGCGCACCGGATCACGCCCTGCGAGTCCTGCCATGTCGATGCAATCTTCCGCGGGACGCCGAGCCGCTGCGAGTCATGCCACGTGATCGGCAGCCGCATCAGCACGACGAGCAAGTCCGCGACCCATGTCGTCAGTTCCGACGACTGCGCACAGTGCCACACGACTTCGACCTGGGCGCTGTCCGGCCGCTACGATCACAGCGACATACGGGGCAGCTGCGCGAGCTGTCACAACGGCGTACAGGCGGAAGGCAAGAATCCTGGCCATGTCGAGACCACGCAGGACTGCGACGCCTGCCACCGGACCACAGCGTGGATACCGGCGGGTTTCGACCAC
>JBAQWM010000128.1:0-1558 GCA_049298915.1 Steroidobacteraceae bacterium
AACGTCGACGCTGCCATCGTCTGCGTGCAGGTCGCGCTGCCGCACATGAAACGGGAAAACTGGGGCAGGATTGTCAATATCAGCTCCGTGACCGCCTACGGCGGTTGGGAAAGACTCTCACCGTACGTGCAGTCGAAGGGTGCGCTGATCGGACTCACGCGCGCGTGGGCACGCGAATTTGGACCCTACGGCATCACTGTCAACGCGATATCGCCAGGCGCGTTTCCGACCGACGCGGAGAAGATCCATCCCGACCCGGCCGATTACGAGCGCTTCGTGCTCGAGCACCAGGCGATCAAGCGCCGGGGATGCACGCACGACATTGCGAACGCGCTACTTTACCTGGCCTCCGAGGAATCCGCGTTCGTGACGGGTCAGACGCTCAACGTGGACGGCGGATGGGTGATGCAATGAGCCCGGGCGGTGGCGGCATCCTTTCCGGCATCCGCGTTCTGGACTGCTCGATCGCGATGGCGGGCCCTTTCGCCGCGCAGCGACTCGGCGACCTTGGCGCCGACGTGATCAAGGTCGAACCGACCGCCGGAGAGTGGCAGCGGCACGTCGCTGCGGGCGGGGCACGCGGCAACAAGATCAACGTCTCATTCCTCTCGCTCAACCGGAACAAGCGCTCGCTGGCGGTCGACCTCAAGTCGCTGGAAGGCAAGCAGGTCCTGCTCGAGCTCGTGAAGTCGGCCGACGTGTTCCTGCACAACTACCGGCCTGGAGTGCCAGCCCGCCTCGGAATCGACTACGAGTCGCTGCGCCGCGTCAACCCCAGCCTGGTTTACGTATCCATGTCCGGCTACGGCGAGGACGGACCTTATCGCGATTGGCCCGGACAGGATCTCGTGCTGCAGGGCCTGTCCGGCGCGATGCTTTCGGCAGGCCGCGAAGGGGAGCCGCCGAGCGCAGCAGGTCAGTACCTTGTGGATGCCGTGACCGCCTATTGCGCCTTCGAGGGCGCGCTTGCTGCACTTTTCCACCGAGAACGCACGGGCGAAGGCCAACTCGTGCAGGTCAACATGCTGGATGCCATCACGACCATGCAGATGCAGGAGCTTTCCGTATTCAGCATCGGCGGCAATCCCCAGAAACGTTCGGCCGAGCCGCACGCTCACGTCTACATTCGCGCGCCCTATGGCGTGTTCGCGACCCGGGACGGATTCATCGTTGTCGCGTTTCCGAAGCTCCGCACGCTCGGCGAAGTCATCGATGAGCCCGGTTTTCTCGAGATGAACGACGAGACGGACACCTGGACCCGTCGCGACGAGATCTTTGCGAGGACGAGAGACCGGTTGCGGACTCGCAGCTCCGCCGAGTGGCTGGCGGCTTTACGCGCCCGGGACATCTGGTGTGGTCCGGTCTACGGCTACCGCGAGTTGATGCAGGACGAGCAAGTGCGTCACAACGGAACCTTCGTCGAGTACGAGCACCCGACAGAGGGTCGCGTCAAGACCCCCGGATTCCCGATACGCTTCTCGCGCACGCCGAGCGCCGTGCGACGAGGTGCGCCCCTCGTCGGCGAGCACAGTCGCGAGGTGCTGGCGGAGGCGGGATA
>JBAQWM010000129.1:0-2751 GCA_049298915.1 Steroidobacteraceae bacterium
GCGATGCCCTGCCCCACGCCGATGCACATGGCGCAGACTCCATAGCGGCCACCGATGCGCTGCAGTTGCCAGGTCGCCGTGGTCGCGAGGCGGGCCCCGCTCATGCCAAGCGGATGACCAAGCGCGATGGCGCCGCCATTCGGGTTCACGTGTGCGGCATCATCCGGCAGGCCGAGCCTGCGCAGCACGGCCAGCGCCTGCGAGGCAAATGCCTCATTGAGTTCAAAAACCTCGATTTCGGACATGGTCAGGCCGAGGCGCCCCAGCAGCTTCTCGGTCGCCGGCGCCGGGCCGATGCCCATGATGCGAGGCTCGACGCCGGCGACCGCGGCGCCCAGCACCCGTGCGCGCGGTTTCAGGCCAAAACGGGTCGCAGCGCGCTCGCTCGCGATCAACAAGGCACAGGCGCCGTCATTGACGCCCGAGGCGTTGCCGGCGGTAATGGTTCCGCCGGTGCGGAATGGCGTCGGCAGCCTGGCCAGCGCCTCGAGGCTGGTCTCGCGGGGATGCTCGTCGCGATCCACCACGATCGGCTCGCCCTTGCGGCCCGCCAGTGTCACCGCGGTAATCTCGGCTGCAAGCGTGCCGTCGCGCTGCGCGCACAGCGCGCGCTGCTGGCTCTGCAGCGCGAACGCGTCCTGGTCGGCGCGTGAAACCCTGAATTCCGCGGCCACATTTTCGCCGGTCTCCGGCATCGAATCGATACCGTACTGCTGCTTCATCAGCGGATTGACAAAGCGCCAGCCTATGGTCGTGTCGAACATCTGCTGGGTCCGCGAGTACGCAGCATCGGGTTTCGAAAATACATAGGGCGCACGGCTCATGCTCTCGGCGCCGCCGGCAATCACGAGCTCCGCTTCGCCGCTCCGGATCATGCGCGCCGCGATCGCCACCGCATCCAGTCCCGAGCCGCATAACCGGTTCACCGTCACGCCAGGCACCGTCACCGGTAGTCCCGACAGCAACACCGCCATGCGCGCGAGATTGCGATTGTCCTCACCAGCCTGGTTTGCGCAGCCCAGCACCACGTCATCGAGCGCCTGCCAGTCAACCGCGGGATTGCGTCGCATCAGCGCCGCCAGCGGCACGGTGGCGAGATCATCGGTCCGCACGGTCGCCAGCGCGCCCCCGTAGCGTCCGATCGGCGTTCGGATTGCGTCGCAGATCAGTGCGTCAGTCATCGACCAGCCTCCCGGCCACCTGGTGGCTGCGGCCGCGGAACAGCGCGATGGCCTCCCCGCGATCGTTCCGCACCTCGATCTCATAGATTCCGGCACGACCGGCGCGCCAGCGCTCGCTGGCACTCGCAGTCAGCAACTCTCCTTCGCGCCCCGGAGCCAGGAACTCGATTGCGGCGCCCGCGGCGAATGTATTGTCGCCGTGCGAATTGCAGGCAAAGGCAAACGCGCTGTCGGCCAGCGCGAAGATCAGGCCCCCGTGACAAATGCCATGGCCGTTGACCATGTCGGGACGCACGCGCATTGTCACGCGCGCGGAACCGGGCGCGACCGATTCAATAGTCATCCCCAGCATCTGCGACGCCCGGTCCGTCCGGTACAGCTTGTCGGCAGCCAGCTGCGCGATTTTCTGCATCTGATCCATCGCGGCGTCCTTCTAGCGTCCGGTGAATCGGGGCGGGCGCTTGCCTGTGAATGCCGCGACGCCCTCGGCATAGTCAGCCGACCAGCCGAGCTCGCGCTGGTAATCGCGCTCGACATCCATCTGCTCGGCCAGTGAATGCTGCCATGATCCCTGGATTGCCTGGCGGCTTCGCACCAGGCCCATTGTCGGGGCGAGTGCGAGCTCGGCAGCCAGCTTGTCGACCGCCGGCCCGAATTCTCCGTCGTCCAAGCAGCGCCAGATCAGGCCCCATTCCGCCGCCTGTGACGCCGGTAGCCGATCGCCCAGCATTGCCAGTCCGGTGGCACGAGCGTTGCCGATCAGGCGCGGCAGGAACCAGGTAGCGCCGCTGTCCGGCACCAGGCCCAGCCGGCAGAACGCCTGCACGAACGACGCGGAGTGCGCCGCGATCACGATGTCGCAGGCCAGCGCGATGCTGCAGCCAGCTCCCGCCGCTACGCCATTGACCGCCGCAATGACCGGCATCGGCAGATTACGCAGCGCCAGCACCAGCGGCTTGTAGTTGCGCTCGATCGACTCGCCGAGGTCAGCGCCCCTGGCCCCCGGCGCAACCGCACGATCGCCGAGATCCTGCCCGGCGCAGAATCCGCGCCCGGCGCCAGTCAGCACCAGGACACGCGCCCCATCTGCCACGACCCGTGCAAGAGCGTGACGGACCTCCTCGTGCATTGCGGCGTTGAAACTGTTCAGCCGCTCGGGCCGATTCAGGGTGAGACGCGCGACGCCGTCTGCGAACCCATACTGTATTGCTGTGAATTCCATCTGCACTCCGGCGACAGTCGTCATTCGTCGTAGCTGATTTCAAGTACGGGACTGGTCGGACGCGCCTGACAGCACAGAATATATCCGGCCTCGACCTCCCACTCCTCGAGTGCGACGTTGTGCTCCATTTCTGCCGTGCCGCTCACGAGCCTTGCGCGGCAGGTCGAGCAGACGCCAGCGCGGCAGGAAAACGGCAGATCCAGACCCGCCTCCTCCGCGGCGTCCAGTATTACCTTCCCATGCATCGGCATCGTGAATTCGCGCCGTCGGCCGTCCATGACGACGGTGATCGTCGCCCCATCCGCCGCAGCCGCCGCCCTGCCCGCCGCGGCAGCAGGGGGCCTGACC
>JBAQWM010000130.1:0-5870 GCA_049298915.1 Steroidobacteraceae bacterium
CGGGGCTTGCAGCCCGCGCGGGCGACGCGGGCATCGACGATGCCCGCGAGAAAGCGCGACTAGCGCGTGGTGTCGTGAACTGGAACCTCGACGCCGCCTGGAAAATGCGCGTGTGGCAGGCCGGGCGCGCGATGCGTGAGCTCGATGCAGTCGTCCATGATGCGCGCACGCGACGGACCGCATCGGGCAAGGCCCGGCAGGACGTCCCGGCGGCAGCAGCCGGACTCGCCTTGCGCGTCGACGCAGTATCGCCGCGGGTCGGCCTGCTCGCGAGCCGCGTCGAGGCGGCAATGGCGGCGCAGGGCCGCCGGCTCGCCGACATCGCGGTAGACGAGCTTGAACAGCAGCGCAACCGCCTGGACGAATACTCGGTGCAGGCGCGCTATGCGCTCGCGACCATCTACGATCGCGCGAGTGCGGACCAGCCATGAATCGCGGCGGCAGGTCTGCAATCTCCATGCTGATGCTCGCGGCCGCGGCAGTCGGAGCCGCCGGCGCGCAGACGGTCGGCGATCTTCGCAAGAAGGCCGCGCCGGTCGAGGCAGGGCCGGCCTCGCCGGTCGAGGCTGAAAGGGTGCGCGAGGCCTATCGGCGATTCCTGGAGCTGGATGCCGGCGACACGAAGATGCGTGCGGAGGCGCTGCGCCGGCTCGCGGATCTGGAACTCGAAGCGGCCGACACGGCGCGCGGCGACGGCACGACACTGGCGGCGGGCGGCGAGCAGACCCGTGCGTCGATTGCGCTCTACGAACGCCTGCTGGCCGAGGCCCCGGATCATCCGCGCATCGACTCCGCGCTCTATCAGCTGGGTCGCGCATGGGAGGCGGAAGGGAATGCGGAACGCGCGCTTTCCTTCCTCGACCGGCTGGTCAGGCAGTTTCCGGGCAGCCGCCATGTCGAGGAAGGCCAGTTCCGGCGCGGTGAAATCCTGTTCAGCGCGCAACGCTGGGGGGACGCGGAGGCGGCCTACCAGGTGGTCATCCTGCGCGGGGGCGGGTCGGCATTCCAGGAACAGGCGCTGTACAAGCACGGCTGGGCGCTGTTCAAGCAGTCACGCTTCGACGAGAGCTCCGAATCATTCCTCGCAGTCCTGGACCGCAAACTGCTGACTGCGCCAGGTGTCGAGCTCGCAGATCTCGAGCGGCTGTCGCGTGCCGATCGTGAACTCGTGCTGGACACGATGCGCGTCCTCGGTATCCAGTTCACCGCTGACGATCCGGCAGGTGCGCTCTCCGCCGCGCTCCTGCGCCACGGTTCACCCGCCTACGGATGGCGGCTGCATGCGTCGCTTGGCGATCTGCTGGTCGAGAAGGAGCGCTACACGGATGCCGCGGACACCTATCGCGCCTACGCGGCACGGCATCCGGGTGATGCACGATCCCCGGTCCTGCAGGGACGTGCCATCGAGGCCTATCTGAAAGGCGGCTTCGCCGAGCTGGCGCTGGAAGGGCGGCGCGAGTACGTGAAACTGTATGCGTTCGGGGGACCATACTGGGCCACCCGCACGCCTGAAAGCGCACCGGAAGTGGTCGCGCAACTGAAGGCGAATCTGCGCGATCTGGCCCAGCACGACCACGCGCTGGCGCAGAAGAGCACGAAGCCGGCGGATTACCAGCAGGCCGCGCGCTGGTATCGTGAACTCCTGCAGTCATTCCCGGACGAGCCGGACACGGCCGAGACGAACTACCTGCTGGCCGATCTGCTGTTCGAGAGCGGTCAGTTCCGCGATGCCGCGATCGAATACGAGCGCACTGCCTACCAGCGACCGGCCGGCCCCAGGAGCAGCGAAGCGGCCTACGCGGCACTGGTTGCGCGCGAGCGCCATGAGCAGCAGCTGGCGGATCCCGCGCGTGCCGCCTGGCACCGCGAAAGCATCGACGCCGCGGTTCGGTTCGCAACCGAGCACGCAGCCCATGCGCAGGCCGGGCACATCTGGCTGCGCAGCGCACGCCAGCAGATGGCGCTCGGCATGCACGAGCAGGCGGCGGACAGCGCGCGCCACGCTGCGGCACATCAACCGGCGCTGTCACCTGACGAGCAGCGTACGGCCTGGAGCATCCTGGCCGACTCGAGTTTCGACCTGGGGCGCTACGGCGATGCGGAAGCTGCCTACGTGCAGGTCCTGAGCTGGCTCGCGGCCGATTCGCCGGAACGGGATGCTGTCGCCGAGCGCCTGGCAGCATCCGTCTACAAGCAGGGGGAGGCCCGTGTGCAGAGCGGAGATTCTGCAGGCGCAGTGAATGACTTCCTGCGCGTGGCAGCCGCGGCCCCGCGCTCGAGCCTGGTCGCGAATGCACAGCACGATGCGGCGTCACTGCTGCTGCGCGAAAAGGACTGGACGCGGGCGATCCCGATACTTGAGCAGTTCCGGCGTGAATTCCCGTCGCACGAACTTGCGCGCACCGTGTCGCGCGATCTCGCCGTCGCGTATGAGCAGACCGGGCGGCCGCGCGAAGCAGCGGCCGAACTGGAGCGGGTCGCGGATGACCCGGACGAGGCCGCGGAACTCCGGCTGGCCGCATTGCTGCGCGCCGCGGAACTCTACGAGCAGGCGGGTGACCGCGGCCAGTTGATCGAGGTATGGGCGCGTTATGTGGACCGCTACCCGGAGCCGCTCGACGACGCGATGTCGGCTCGCCAGAAACTGGCCGACCTGTCGCGCGCATCGGGTGAGCTTGAAGCGCGGGCGCGATGGCTCGGCGCCATTATTGCCGCCGACAGCGGCGCTGGCGAGCGCAGGACCGAATTGAGCCGCAGTCTGGCCGCGCAGGCCGCCCTGGAGCTGGCCGAGCCGCTGCGGATGGCCTTCGAGGCCGTACAGCTGAACGCGCCCTTGCCGAAATCGCTGAAGGCAAAGAGCGCGGCGATGGATGCGGCGCTGACCGCCTATCGCGCGGCTGCGGACTACGGAATCGCGGCCGTGGCGACCGCCGCGACCCATACCACCGCGGAAATGTATCGACGCCTGGCGCGCGACCTGATGGCTTCGGAGCGTCCGCGCAATCTCGATGCGAGCGAGCTCGAACAGTACGAATTGCTGCTCGAGGAGCAGGCCTATCCATTCGAGGAGAAGGCGATCGAGCTCCATGAGGCGAATGCGGCGCGCGCCGCCGTGGGTGTCTATGACGCCTCCGTGCGCGCGAGCTACGCGGCGCTCGCCGAACTGAAGCCGGCGCGCTACCGCAAGGAAGAGCGCCTGCCGACCGCCAGCGGTGATCCCGCGGTCGAGGCCGCCCTGGCCGATCTTGCGGCCGGCCACCCGGCCGAGGCCGAAGGGTGGCTGGTGAATGCCGAGGCGCGGCCGGCCGTACTGACCGCACGTGGCATCGTCTGGCGGATGCAGGGACGCATGGCAGAAGCGCTCGAGGCCTACCGCACAGCGCAGGCACTCGACCCGCTGTATCCGCTGGCGGTGGTCAATCTTGGCGTACTTCTTGACCTGTATCTCGGTCGAGCGGCGGAAGCCCTCGCAGAATACGAGCGTTTCCAGACCCTGCTGCCGGAACCGGATGTCCAGGTTGCAGCCTGGATCACGGAAATCCAGTTGCGCGCAGGACGGGAAGAACGGAGCGTGGAGGCAGCACCATGAAACGGTGGGCAATACTCGCGATACTGCTGATTTCCGGCGCAGCGATGGCGCAGGATCCGGTCATCGAGCCAGCTGAGGCGGCCCCCGATCCGGCGCCTCGGGAATCACGATTCAGCACGGTCGACCGGCTCGAACTCGAGACTACATCGATCACCGGCAATCGCGAACTCCCGAAGGTGATGTACATCGTGCCCTGGAAGAGGGCCGACCTCGGCGACCTTTCGGGCAGGCCGGCGCGTTCGCTGATCGATGAAGTGCTCGCACCGGTGGATCGCGATGTGTTCCGGCGCGAGGTGAGTTACTACGAAGCTATGACGGCGCCGCAGGCGAAGCCCTAGCAATTTCTTGAAATGGCAGGGAGACATCAGGAGTCACCCAATGGACATGTTTGGAACGATGATCAGTTTTTTTCAGGACGGCGGATTGTTCATGTATCCGATCGCACTGGTTGCCGCACTCGGAGTCGCGGTCGCGATCGAGCGCTATTTCTACCTGTGGCATACGGAAGGCGCCAATCGCAAGATCTGGGCCGAAGTCGCGCCAATTCTCGGCCAGGGCGACTATCGCCGCGCGCTCACTGCGACCACCGACTCGAAATCGGCGATCGGCCAGATCCTGAGCTACGGGCTGGCGCGGGTTCAGACCGCGCGGCGCCGGGATGACGTCGAGAAAGCCATGGAAGAGAGTCTGATGGAAGTCATGCCGCGGCTGGAACGCCGCACGCACTATCTCGCGAGCTTCGCGAATATCGCGACGCTGCTGGGGCTGCTCGGCACGATCATCGGGCTGATCCAGGCATTCCAGGCGGTATCCACCGCGGATCCGGCGGAGAAGGCCGAGCTGCTCGCCGCCTCGATTTCGGTCGCGATGAACACGACCGCATTCGGCCTGATCGTCGCGATCCCGCTGCTGCTGATGCATTCGGTGCTGCAGTCGAAGACGACGCAGATCGTCGACAGCCTGGAAATGGCCTCGGTCAAGTTCCTGAATACGGTCATCGAGCGCAGACCGGAGAGCAAGTGAGCGTTGTCACCCGCGCCGCGCGTCGTCATCGCAGCAAGGACGCGCAGGAGCTGTCGATCACAGCATTCATGAATCTGATGGTCGTACTGGTGCCGTTCCTGCTGATCACTGCCGTGTTCTCGCGGCTGACGATACTGGAGCTGAACCTGCCGAGCTCGAGCACGGCGGTACCGGAAACCCCGCAGGCCATCAATCTGGAGATCCATGTGCGCGAGGGCCGCATCGAGACCGCGGATCGCGGCTCGGGCCTGTTGCGCGCCTTCCCGGACATCGACGGCAGGCGCGACATCGCCGGTCTCGGCCGCTTCCTGGCGGATGAAATCAAGACGCGCTTTCCCGATCTGGATGCGGCGACCATCCTGATGGAGCCGCAGATTCCCTATGACACGGTGGTCCAGGTGATGGATGCCGTCAGGGTGCGCACCGTCGTCGAGAATGGACGCCAGACCCAGCAGGATCTGTTTCCTGAAATCTCGATTGGCGACGCGCCGGCGCTGGAGAAAGGCAAATGAGCCATTCGGCACGCGCCAAACGCATGGAGCGGCACCACAAGCGCAGCCGGCCCGCGTCGCTGTCACTCGTTTCGCTGATGGACATCTTCACGATCCTGGTGTTCTTCCTGCTGGTCAATTCGGCCGAAGTGCAGTCGCTCGAGCCGCCCAGGGCGCTGAACCTGCCGGAGTCGATCGCACTCGAGAAGCCGCGGGAAACCGTCATCGTCATGGTGACGAAAGAACAGGTGCTGGTGCAGGGCGACGCGGTCGTGAGCGTTGCCGACGTGGAACAGCACGAAGGCGTCATCATCGCCCCGCTGCGCCGCGCGCTCAGGACCGAAAGCGATCGGGCGTTGCTGCGTGCGGCGGCGACTGACGCCAGCGCCAGGGAGATCACGATCCTGGCGGATCGCGACATTCCCTACCGGATCCTGAAGAAGATCATGGCGAGCTGCACCGACGCCGATTACGGCAGGCTTTCGCTTGCAGTCATCCAGAAACCGGAGGCCATGGGTGTCGATGCCAACTGAATCCGGAACGGTGGGAGCAGGCGGTTGAGCGTCGCGGCCACGTACTGCTATCGCAGCTTCGAGCTGCCCTGGAATATCCCGGAAGATGAGCGCGAGCGATTCCGGCGCAGCTGGCTGTGGGCGCTCGGCATCGTCATCGCGCTCGGCCTGATCGTGCCCTGGCTGCCGACGCCGGAGCCGGACCTCGAGGTGCCGCCGCCCGTGCCACCGCGACTGGCGCGACTGGTGCTGGAA
>JBAQWM010000131.1:0-6127 GCA_049298915.1 Steroidobacteraceae bacterium
GGCACGGGGTATCGATGTGGATGGGGCGCTCGTCCTCGATGTGCGCGGTGTAGCACGCAAGATCCGCTCCGGCGACGTGACGATCAGGGCGCTCGCGTGATCTTGCCGTCGCGCAGCCTGGCGATCGCAAGCGACGCCGCATAGATTGCGCTTCGATGCGGGCCGTATTCGCACTGCTGGTACTCGCCAATATCGCCTGGTTTGGCTGGACCCACTGGGTCGGGCGGCCGGCCGAGGCCCCGGCGCGCGCCAGGGTCCCGGCGCCACAACTCGTGCTGGCCCGCGAAGCACCCACAATGGATGCCGCCGTGCGCCCGCCCATCCAGGCCGCGGACAATTGCCTGAGCCTGGGGCCCTTCACCGACCTGACCGATACGGCGCGCGCGTCGACGTTGCTGCGCGAGAATGGCCTGCAACCGCGTCAGCGTGCAGGCGAAGGCGTGGTCTGGAGAGGCTATTGGGTGTCGCTCGAGCAGGTACCGGATCGCCCGGCGGCCGAAGCCATCATCCAGCGCCTGCGGCGATTCGGAATCGGCGACGCATACCTGATGCCCGATGAGGGTCAGCAGCTCCGGATTTCGCTTGGCCTCTTCACCGAACATCAGCGCGCCCTGCGGCGCATGGACGAGGTCAGGGCACTCGGCTTCGAGCCCCTGATGACGGAGCGCGAGCGCAGCGGCACGCTCTACTGGATCGACGTCAGTGTCGAGCCACCGGCGAGCCTGCCGGACCCGGCGATGCTGGACGGGGATGCCGGGCGCATCCTGCGGCTCGAGATCAAGCCTTGCGATGCCGCAGCAGGCAGCAGCCGCCCGGCGCCCGATCTGGCGCAGGGCAAGGTTGTGCCCGGATAGAATACGAGGCGGAGCCGGCGTAGCTCAGCTGGTAGAGCAGTGGTTTTGTAAACCTCAGGTCGGGGGTTCGATTCCCTCCGCCGGCACCAGACTGCCTTGCTGGGAGTCTAGAATAGTCGCGATTGACCTGATCGGCTCGTTTCTTCGACCCTGCAGGCTACAACAATGGTGGGGGGACTCATGCGCAACAAGAATTCAATGTCGCATTGCTTTGCACTGCTGGTGGCGGGCGCGCTGCTCCTGGCGCCGGCTGCGCAAGCCGACAAGCCGCCGGCCTGGAAGCAGGTATTCCTGAAAGGCCCGCGCAATGTCACGCTCGCAGATGGCTCGACCGTCAGGGTGGATCCCTCCTGTTCCGGCGGCCCGGTGATGACCGCGCAGGGACCCGTGCCTGGCGACACGCGATACTCGTTCTTCATCCAGCGCGGCCATCCGAAAAAGCTGCTGGTCGCGTTCGACGGCGGCGGCGCCTGCTGGGACGCGACGACCTGCATCGGCTCGGTGCTCGCCGGCCGGCCGACCTACTCGCCGATCGTCGATGAAACGCGGGAAACTCTCGCGCAGGCACGCGGTCTGCTCGACAGCGAAAACCACGACAACCCGTATCGGAAGTACACCAAGATATTCGTGCCTTATTGCACGGCGGACGTGCACTGGGGGTCGCGCGACAAGACCTACAATCTGCCGCTCGGGCCGGGCGCGAGCCTCCCCTGGACGATCCGCCACCGCGGCTCCGAGAACATGATCGCGGTGCTCGACTGGCTGCAGCGCAAGGGCCACAAGGCCAAGATCGACATGGATCGCGTGCATGAGCTGACCGTGACGGGTCTCAGTGCGGGCGCCTACGGCACGCTGAACGGCTTCGGCTTCCTGGCCGAGGCGACGCCGCGCGCGCGGCACAACCTGGTGGCCGACGCGGGGATCGGCGTGCTGACGCCGTCGTTCTTCGAGCGCGCCATTTTCAACGCCTCCGGCACCGAGAGCTGGAATGTGAAGGCCAACCTGCCATCTTGGGTGCCGGGATTCTCGAGCATGCTGGTGACCGCATCGGGGAGCCCGAACATGCTGGTGCCGCTGGCATTCCAGTCGGTCGCCCTGTGGAAACCGCAGGGCCACTTCGCCTCGCTCACCTCCCAACTGGACGGCACCCAGATCTTTTTCTATTCCCTGATGACCGGCAATTTCAACCCGGGTCCGGCGGAAGCAGCGGCGTGGTATTTCGGGATGAAGTCCATCACGGCAGCGACCGCGGCGCTGCCGAACTACCGGTACTTCATCGAGCAGGGCTCGTTCCACACCTTCCTCGGCAGTGATGTGCACACCTATGGCATCGGCGCCAATGGCATCAGTGTGGCGGACTGGATCCGCAACATGATCAAGCCTGGCAAGGGGCCCTGGGACAATCTGGAGCCGCCACCGCCGTTCTGATTACGCGCGAATCCGGGCGGGAGACCGCATGGCACGCATCGCGGTAGGCGGGTTCCAGCACGAGACCAACACCTTCGCCGAGCTCGAGACGGGGCTCGCGCAGTTCATCGAGCCGGATGCCTGGCCGGGCCTGGTGCGCGGTCTCGAGATGCTCGATGCGATTGCCGGGATCAATCTGCCTGCAGCCGGCTTTGTCAGCGAGGCGCGCGCTCTCGGGCACCGGATTGCGCCGCTCCTGTGGTGCGCGGCGCAGCCCGCCGGCCGCGTGACGCGCGAAGCCTTCGAGACCATCACCGCACTGCTGCTGGCGCGCCTCGCCGATGCCGGACCCTGTGACGCCGTCTACCTGGACCTGCATGGCGCAATGGTCGCGGAACATCTCGACGATGCCGACGGCGAACTGTTGCGCCGTGTGCGCACCGCCGTCGGGCCCGCCATGCCGATCGTTGCCAGCCTCGATTTTCACGCCAATATCTCGCCGGCGATGGTGGCGGCGGCCGACGCCTTGCCCTGCTATCGCAGTTATCCGCATGTGGACATGGCAGAGACCGGAGCGCGCGCGGCGGCCATCCTGCACCGATTGCTGATGCGCCCGGTCGCGACGCGCGTTCACCGGGCCTTGCCATTCCTGATGCCCCTGACGTCCCAGTGCACGCTGGTCGAGCCGCTGGCTTCGCTGATGCCGCTGGCCGCGGATCTGGAGCGCGAACAGCTCGCATCGCTGTGCCTCGCACCGGGGTTTCCGCTGGCAGATGTCGCGGACTGTGGCCCGACCGTCATCGGCTGCGGCTGGGACCCGAAGGCCGTCGAAGGCGCGGCGGATGAGTTGCAGGCGGCGGTACTGCTGCGCGAATCCGATTTCGCCCTCGAACTGGTCTCGATCGAAGAAGCGATAGCAGCTGCGCAGGCGGTGGCGTCCTCGGTCCGCGGGCCGCTGGTGCTGGCCGACACCCAGGACAATCCCGGTGCTGGCGGCAACGCCGACACCACGAGCCTGCTCAAGGCGCTGGTAGCCGCCAATCTGCGCGGAACCGTGTGTGGGATCTTCTGGGATCCGGAGAGCGTCGCGCGGGCCCGGGAGGCGGGTGTGGGCGCGACGGTCGCGCTGTCAATCGGCGCGCGCAGCGCCTTTCCGGGCGAGACGCCGCTGGTCGCGGACGCGCGCGTACTGCAGCTGGGCGACGGGCGATTCGTGGGGACCGGGCCTTTCTACCGTGGTTGCCGTTTCGAGCTCGGCCCGATGGCGCGGATCGGCATCGGCGCCGTGGAAGTGCTGATGGCGAGCCGCAAGCAGCAGGCAGCCGACCAGGCGATGTTCCAGCATCTGGGCGCGGAGCCGGCACGGGCCAGGGTCCTGCAGCTCAAGAGTTCCGTGCATTTCCGGGCCGATTTTGGCCCCCTGGCGGGCCGGATCCTGGTGGTCGACGCGCCCGGTCCGAATGTCGCCGATCCGGCGCATTTGCGGTTCACGAAGCTGCCTGTCGGCCGGCGCCGGCGCCCGCTCAGGCGCTGATTGCCGTACCCCCAGGGGCTGCGACTATACTCACGCCAGCCTGCGAAAAATAACCAGGCGCCAGGCGGGAACCACAGGGGGGGAAGTCATGAGCGACAAGCAGAGCGTTGGCGGCGTCACTTACCAGAACGTCGGCAAGGAATACTTCGAAAAACGCGGCCTTCGGCGGTACGCCCGAGTCTGGTCACTGTGGGCCCTGGGTGTCGGAGCGGTGATCTCGGGTCACTACTCGGGCTGGAACTTCGGCCTGGCGCACGGCTTCGGGGGCATGCTGATTGCACTGTTCATCATCGCCGCCATGTACTGGGGGCTGATCTACAGCCTGGCCGAGATGTCGCCTGCGCTGCCGCACACCGGCGCCGCGTATTCCTTTGCGCGCAGCGCGATGGGTCCCTGGGGCGGCATGGTCACCGGGCTCGCCGAGAGCATCGAATACATCCTGACGCCCGCAGTGATCGTGTTCTTCATTGGCTCGTACTTTACGGCTATCTTCGAGACGCCGGACGAGATGCAGCCCGTGTGGTGGGCCGGATCCTACGCCGTATTCCTGCTCCTCAACCTGCGCGGCGTCGAGTTGTCGTTCAAGGTGTCGGTCATCGTGACCCTCGGTGCGCTCGCGATCCTCGCGATTTACTGGGTCAGTGCGATTCCGCATTTTGATTTCAGCCGCTGGGCGCTCAATATCGGCGTCGGCGAGGACGGGGCTGCCGTGGAACTGGCTGAAGGCGGTGGAAGCTGGCTGCCATTCGGTTTCGCCGGTGCGCTGGCATCGCTGCCCTTTGCGGTATGGCTGTTCCTCGCCATCGAGCAGTTGCCGCTCGCGGCCGAGGAATCGGACGATCCGAAGCGCGACATGCCAAAGGGCCTGATCTACGGCATGGCAACGCTCATGGTTTCGGCGCTCCTGATCACCTTCCTGAATTCCGGCATCGGCGCCGCCGATCCGGACAAGATGCACGGCTCGTTCTCGCTGGCCAAGTCGGGCGAGCCGCTGCTGGACGGCTTCCGCGTCATCTTCGGGACCGGCACGGCCAAACTGCTGGCGTTTCTGGCGGTGATCGGATTGATCGCGAGTTTCCACACGATCATCTATGCCTATGGGCGGCAGATCTATTCGCTGTCGCGAGCCGGTTACTACATGCCCTTCATGTCGCTGACCCACGGCAAGCACAAGGTGCCGCACCAGGCGCTCTATACGGGCACGGTGATGGGTTTCGTGACGATGCTGATCGTCTGGTTCGTGGCCGGCGAAGACAATCGCGGCGCGGTGATCGGCGGGACGCTGCTGAATATGGCGGTGTTCGGCGCGATGATCTCCTACGCGATGCAGGGACTGTCATTCATCCTGCTGCGCCGTAACCTGCCGAATATCGAGCGGCCGTACCGGAGCCCGCTCGGCGTGCCGGGAGCACTCGTGACCGTGGTGGTCGCGCTCGTGACGCTCTATTACCAGCTGCAGGACCCGGTCTACCGCGTCGGCGTGTACGCGACGGCTGTCTGGTATGTGCTGGGACTCCTCTACTTCGCGGTCATCGGGCGGCACCGCCTGGTATTGTCGCCGGAAGAGGAATTCGCGATGAGCGGCGGCAAGAAAGCGCACTGACGGCGGGCAGTCCATGGATCCAAGGAAGGTAGCGAGCGCAGAGGACGCGCGCGGGATCGTCGCTGAGCGCGGGCTGACCCACGTCAAAGTCGGTGCTTTCGACATCGACGGGATCCTGCGCGGCAAGTACATGTCGCGCGCGAAGTTCGAGTCGGCGCTTGCCGGCGGCTTCGGCTTCTGCGACGTCGTGCTGGGCTGGGACAGCAAGGACCAGCTCTACGACAACGTCAAATACACGGGCTGGCACACGGGTTACCCGGACGCCAATGTCCGCGTGCTGCCGGAGTCCTGCCGCGTGCTGCCCTGGGAAGAGCCGATGCTGTTCTTCCTCGGCGAATTCACCGGGGCGGCCGAGAAGATCTGTCCGCGCGGCCTGCTGCGCCGCGTGCTCGAGCGCGGTCGCAAGATGGGCTTCGAGCCGTACTGCGGTTTCGAATACGAGTTCTTCGTGTTCGCGGAGACACCGGACTCGGTGCGCGAGAAGAACTACCGCGACATGCGCCCGATCGCGCCGGACTCGTTCGGCTATTCGGTGATCCGCAACAGCGTCTGGAGCGATTTCTACCGCGCGCTGCTCGAGACCACCGAGCGCATGGATTTCGCGATCGAGGGCCTGCACGAGGAAACCGGCCCGGGCGTCATCGAGGCGGCGATCGCGGTGGACGGCGCGCTCGCCGCGGCCGACAAGGCGGCGCTCTTCAAGACCTTCAGCAAGGTGGTCGCGCAGCG
>JBAQWM010000132.1:0-6297 GCA_049298915.1 Steroidobacteraceae bacterium
GTGTGGCGTCACGAGCCCGACGAAGCCGATGCTGCCAGCAGTCGTGACGGCGGCGGCGGTCAGCACCGATGCGGCAACGTAGATTGCGATGCGCAGTCCGCGCACCGGCACGCCGAGCAATTGCGCCTGCAGTTCGCCGCGCGCGAGCGCATCGAGCGGACGCGCCGCCAGCAGGCACAATGGAATCGCGGCGAGCGCGAGTGCGAGCAGCGACCCGGGCGTGCGCACATAGGTGAAATCGCCCAGCAGCCAGAACAGCATGCCGCGCAGGCGCAGGTCGTCCGACAACGACAGCAACAGACTGATGATCGCGCCACAGCCGGCAGCGACCACGACGCCGGTCAGCAGCAGCCTGGTGGTGGTCCAGCCGCCGGGGCCATGCGCCACGGCGAATACCAGCAGCATCGCCGCGAGTGCACCACCGGCCGCGCCGAGTTCGACGGCGAGTCCGGCAAGACCCGCCAGCATCACGCCGAGCGCGCCCACGGCCGCGCCACCGGATATGCCAAGGACATAGGGGTCCGCGAGCGGATTGCGCAGCAGTGCCTGCATCAGGACGCCCGCGAGCGCGAGCAGGATGCCGACTGCGAAAGCCGCGAGCGCGCGGGGCAGCCGCAGCTCGAGAATGATGGTTCGGGTCAGCGCATCGCCGGAAGCGAGACCGGCCCAGGGGGCATCGATACCGGAACTGCCGAGGCTGAGGGATGCGATGATGGCTGCAAATGCCGCGACCGCGAGCAGTGCGATCAAGAGCGGTGCGGGCATCCTGGTCATCGGCGGGCCTGCCTCCTGGCAATGAGCCCGCATTATTCATGAACCGCCGGTGATTTTCCGGGTCGTACCAGACAGGCGGCCGCTGTGGAAGAATTCACGCCGATGGACCGCGACAGTGATTACATCGACGCTGCGGGCTACCGCGCCAATGTCGGCATCGTGCTGATGAATGCTGACCGCAGGGTTTTCCTCGGCGGGCGCGCCGGGGCGCGCGGCTGGCAGTTTCCGCAGGGCGGCATCCGCCGCGGCGAGCGCGCGGAGGATGCGCTTTATCGCGAACTGGCGGAAGAAATAGGGCTGCAGCGGGGGCAGGTCGAAGAAGTCGCGCGCACGCGCGGCTGGCTGCGCTACCGGCTGCCGTCGCAATTCCTGCGCCGCAATTCGAGCCCCCTGTGCATCGGCCAGAAGCAGCGCTGGTTCCTGCTGAAAATCGGGACCGAGGACTCGGCGCTCAGTTTCAATTCGACCGAGCAGCCCCCGGAATTCGATCGCTGGCGCTGGGCGGACTGGTGGGAAGCCGTGCACGACGTCATATTCTTCAAGCGCCGCGTGTATTCGCGCGCGCTGCACGAACTGGGCGCCCTTGCCTTCCCGGAAGGACTGCCGCCCTATCCGGACTGGTGGGAACTGCGCATGGCGCCGCGCCCGGGCAATGCCGCAGCCGCCCGTTCGCAATCGTGATCAGAATGGCTTGGCGACCGCCAGCAGCACGATGCCGATCAGGAGCAGCGACGGTATTTCGTTGAACAGCCGGTACCAGCCCGGCGCGTGCCGGTTCCGGCCGGCGGCAAAAGCGCGCAGCAGCCTCCAGTTCCAGACGTGGTATCCGACCAGCAGCGCCAGCAACGCGAACTTGGCGTGCATCCACCCCACCGACAGCAGCCCGGGGTTCAATGCCAGCAGCCAGGCGCCGAACAGGGCGGTCAGCACGGCGCCGATGGTCATAAGGATGAACAACCGCCGTTCCATGACACGAAACCGCTCGATTTCGACGCTGTCGCTCGCCGCCACGGGGTAAGTGGCCGCGGCGTGGTATACGAAGAGCCGTGGCAGGTAGAACAGACCCGCGAACCAGGTCACCATGAAGATGATGTGCCAGGCCTTGATCCAGAGCATCCGCTTTCTCCCGCGCGCCGGTGCCGATTCTAGCCGGGCCCGGGCCTGAGCGAGCGACAACGCAGATGCCGAGGTCGCGCTGGCGCCGCATCGGGCTCGTGACGCTGCTCGCGCTGGCAGTGTTCTATGGCGGATTCGAGTTGGGGCGCACGAGCAGCGGTTACTCGATTGTCGACTCGATGCTGGAGCGGCTGAAGTCCGGCCGCCTGCTGGGCGCGCTCCGCAAGGAAAACGAAGCGCTGCAGAAACGCGTGGCGGCAGCTGAAATCGGCCAGCGCGTCGAGCACCAGGCGCAGTCCGAGACGCGGCGCATGATTGGCGAGTTGCAGGCCGAGACGGCGCGCCAGCAGCAGGAATTGCGGTTTTACCGCGGCCTGGTGGCGCGGCAATTCGGCGCCGGCACCTTGCGCGTGCAGGAACTCAAGATCCGTCCCGAGGAAGACCGCCGGTATCGCGTGATGATCACGCTGGTACAGGCGGCGGCGCTCGACAGCATCGCCAGCGGCACCCTGAGCTTCGCGATCGACGGCAGCCGTGGCGGCGCGCTGGTCCAGCTGCCGCTTGCCGATGTCGAGTTGAACCAGCGCAAGGAACTGCCATTTTCGCTGCGTTTCTTCCAGCAGATCGAGGTTCCTATCGAATTGCCGAAGCAGTTCCAGCCGGCGAGCCTGCAGGTCGAGTACCGCCAGGGCGGGGCCGCGGAACCGGCACGGCAGACCTTTGCCTGGCGTGTCGAGGGTGAGCCTGAGAGCCCGATTCTTTGACCCGCCGGGGTCCCTGGCCTACAATGACCGGGCTGAAAATTCTCTTTGCGGATTAATGATTTATGTCGGATGCAAGCCCAAACAGCGATGGCCTGGTGTTCACCGACGCCGCCGCACGCAAGGTCGGCGAGCTGATCCGTGAAGAGGGCAATCCGAACCTCAAGCTGCGGGTATTCGTCTCAGGTGGCGGATGCTCCGGTTTCCAGTACGGTTTCACCTTCGACGAAAAGATCGAGGAGGGCGACGCGGCATTCCCGAACCAGGGCGTCACGCTCCTGGTGGACCCGCTGAGCTTCCAGTATCTCGCCGGCGCGGAAATCGACTACCGCGAGGACCTCGAGGGTGCGCAATTCGTGATCCGCAACCCGAATGCCGCCACGACCTGCGGCTGCGGTTCTTCGTTCTCGACCTGAGATCGGCTTTCAGCGCCCCGCGTGCGCGACGCGGACCGGCGCGGCGGCCGGTGCATCCAGGCCCGCCAGCAGCGGCGCCGTCTTCACCAGAAAGTCTTCCATGAGTTTTTCCGGTATCGGGTCGGACTTCGGTATCGTGACCCTGGCCGGATTCTTGTGCACGCCATTCACCCGGTACTCGTAGTGCACGTGCGGGGCCGTCGAGAGCCCCGTCATGCCGACATAACCGATGACCTCACCTTGTGCGACCCGTTTGCCGATCGTGAGACCGCGCGCGAATCGTGACATGTGCGCATACAGCGTTGTCACGCCGTTCTTGTGCACGAGTTCGACGACATTGCCATAGCCGCCCTTGACGCCGCGGCTCATCACGCGACCGGCGCCTGCGGCCTTGATCGGCGTGCCCGCCGGTGCGGCGAAATCGATGCCCCGATGCGCGCGGACGCGATTCAGGATCGGGTGCCGGCGTGCCAGGCTGTAGCCTGAACTGATCCGGGCGTAGTCCACCGGATAGCGCAGGAAGGCCTTGCGCACCGGCCGGCCGTCGGGTGTGTAGTAATCGGCGCGGCCGTCGGGCGTCACATAGCGTACGGCGCGATAAGTGCGGCCGGCATTGACGAATTCGGCGGCGAGAATGTCACCGTCACGCAGGAACTCGCCGTCCTGCCACTGCTGTTGATGGGTCACGATGAAGCTGTCGCCCGGGCGGACCGCGTTGACGAAATCGATGTCGTACTTGAATACGTCAGCCAGCGATACGGCGAGGCGGTCGGTGCCGCCGGCCTGATTGACCGCCAGGTAAAGGGAAGTCTGAACCGTGCCCGCAAGGCGCTGCTCCGCCGTTTCCAGCGGATTCTCGACGATGCTGGCGGCAAATCCCTGTTCGGCGCGGGTGACCGACAGTATCGCCGTCTCATTGATCCTGCGGGTCAAGGACTTCAATTCGCCGCCCAGGTGGGTCATCTGGATGACGTCACCGGGGCGCACGATATCCAGATTCCGGCGCACGTCGGGCAGCTTGCGAAGCGCCATCAGGTCGGTGACCTGCAGCTGCAGTTCCCGGAATACCCGGTCGAGCGTGTCGTTCCGGCCGATCGTCACCGCCACGAACTCGAATGGCGTGACGGGCGCCGCGGCCGGCCGGCCGGCGGCCAGGATGGTGAATTCGTCGCCCAACTGCTCCGGCAGCGGATTCTGTAACTGCGAACCGGCGGCTGCGAATATCGAGCCGGCGACGATGCAGGACGCAACCACGCCGAAAAGGTGCGGATGCGAACCCACAGCCTCGTACAGCTGGCTTCCTTGCCTGCGGCCAGGGCGATTCACCAGAGGCACCCCTTCGAGAATGAAGCGGTGACGGTAATTAAGGCGGACCTTGCCGTCAACCTGTTGATTGGCCGGCCTTTGTACTCTGTCACGGAAATGGCCCCCCGGGATGGGGTTCTGGATTGCTTATGCCAAGCCGCGCTCCTAGAGTGGTATTGGGGGCACCCGGGAGGCTGGTCAGGGGGGGTAAATGCTGCCGCCGGCACAACAAATCGAAGAACTGCGGCGCGGTGCGGCAGAATTGCTCACCGAGGCGGATCTGGTCCGAAAACTGGAGCGCGGGCGGCCGCTCAGGGTCAAGGCGGGCTTCGATCCCACCGCGCCGGACCTGCATCTTGGCCATACGGTGCTGATCAACAAGATGCGCCAGTTCCAGCAGCTGGGGCACCAGGTCATCTTCCTGATCGGAGACTTCACCGGGATGATCGGTGACCCCAGTGGCAAGAATGCAACGAGGCCGCGCCTGAGCCCGGATGAGGTCAAGGCCAACGCCCAGACCTACCAGGAGCAGATCTTCAGGATCCTCGATCCCGAACGGACCGTGATCGACTTCAATTCCCGCTGGTTTTCGCCGATGACGGCGACCGGACTGATCGAGCTTGCCGCGAAATACACGGTGGCGCGCATGCTCGAGCGCGACGATTTTGCCAAGCGCCACAAGTCCGGCCAGCCGATCGCGGTGCACGAATTCCTCTATCCGCTGGTGCAGGGCTACGACTCGGTTGCGCTCGAGGCCGATGTGGAGCTCGGCGGGACCGACCAGAAATTCAACCTGCTGGTGGGTCGCCAGCTGCAGCCCGACTTCGGCCAGGAACCGCAGGTGGTGCTGACGATGCCCCTGCTCGAGGGGACGGATGGGGTCCAGAAAATGTCGAAATCCCTCGGGAATTACATCGGTGTGCACGAGTCATCGGTGGAAATGTTCGGCAAATTGATGTCCATCTCGGACGAGCTGATGTGGCGCTATTTCGACCTGCTGTCGGCCCGGCCGCTGTCCGAGATCCGGAAATTGCGGGCGGCAGTCGAGGCAGGCCGCAATCCGCGCGACGTGAAATTCGAGCTCGCCGGCGAAATCGTCGACCGCTTCCACGGCGCGGGTGTCGGCACCGCCGAGCGCGAGCGCTTCCTCGCGCGGTTCCGCGATGGGGCGGTGCCCGAGAATATCGAGGAAACCCCGATTTACTGCAGTGGCGACACCGCCAAGCTCGCCAATGTGCTGAAGGATCTGGGCCTGGCGGCAAGCGCCTCCGCGGCCTATCGCCTGATCGAGCAGGGCGCGGTCCGGATCGACGGCGAGCGCGTCGAGTCGCGGGATACCGCGCTCGACGTGGGGTCGAGCTACCTGCTGCAGGCCGGCAAGCGCGGAATCGCCCGCGTGAGCCTGCGCAGGTCCTGAGCCGTGGCAGCGTCTCGACCTGGCGCGGTGGCGGAAAATGCCGCCGAATCGACTGGTTTGAGCGGCATTCGTTGACTCCCTGAATCGTGCCGCTATACTGCGCGCCCCCGATCTCGGGCGGCCCTGAAAAGGACGGCCCGGGCGGTTGCGTGCGGCACAGGTTTTGTGTCGACACCCCCGGTGACCTGGGGTAAAATGCTAGGTCGTCCCTGACGCTTTGCCGGCAGGGAGTTCTTTAAAAATTTAGCAGGTAATTTGTGTGGGGACTCGCGTCAGGTCGTCCATTGATGGGCGCCAAAACTGCGAGTAACCAAGCGTCCAGCGGTCCGGGTCAAACCGGATCTGGTTTGGAGTTTGGGGTCTCGCTTTATCAGCTCAAGTCATTGAACTGAAGAGTTTGATCCTGGCTCAGATTGAACGCTGGCGGCGTGCTTAACACATGCAAGTCGAGCGGTAACAGGCGTAGCAATACGTGCTGACGAGCGGCGAACGGGTGCGTAATACATGG
>JBAQWM010000133.1:0-3323 GCA_049298915.1 Steroidobacteraceae bacterium
CGCGTGTTCTACACGCTGAACCAAGCTCAAATGGCGCGGTTGTAATCAGCTCGCGGGAACCAGTTGCACCGCTATTTCTCAGCCGGCTCAGGCGTCACCTGGCCTAGAACTTCTTAGAGGATTCGTACCGTTATTCAGCGCCGCAATTCTGGCCTGATTTTGATGGTACAAATATTCGAGGCGTTAAATAGACCGTTGTGAAACAGTAGCCTGCAAAGGGATATTGCTTCCTCTCTCCACCAATTCCTTGCCCCCACCATCACAGGGAAGCCGCGCCGATGAGCACTAACCGCCGGGAATTCATCGCCGGAACGGGCGCCGTAATCGCCGCGCTGTCCAGTCTCGCTGCCTGCGCGAAGCGTGACGGCACCAGCGACGTCAACAGTCTGCTCGCCGAAATCGCGGAAGAGATCCTCGCCGACTACCCGGAGAACACGACCAGCCTCGGCATCGACAAGGATGCCCGCGCCGGGTTCAAGGCCCGGCTCACGGACCGCTCCGCGGCGGGGCAGAAGGCGATCGCCGAGCGCGTCGCACAGCGCCTCGCGCGGATGCAGGAAATCGACGTCGAATCGCTCGACGAGGCGACGCGCCTCGACCTCGACGTCGTGCGCACCGCGCACGAAACCGCCGCTGCAGGCTTCGAATTTCCCTACGGCGACGTGGTCGTGCTCCACCAGGGCTTGAACTGGGCGAACGGGCCCTATGTCGTCGCGCAGAACAAGGGCGCCTTCCTCGAGGTCCCGAGTTTCCTCGAGGAGCAGCACACGATCGAGAGCCGCGAGGACGCCGACGCTTATCTCGCGCGCCTCGAGGCCTACGCTGCCCAGCTCGAGGGCGAGACCGGCCGGCTGCGGTCGGCGGCGGAGCAGGGCGTGATCGCGCCCGACTTCGTGCTCGACAAGACGCTGGCGCAGCTGCGGATGGCGCGCAGCGGTAT
The DNA here is from genome assembly GCA_049298915.1 of Steroidobacteraceae bacterium. GTDB lineage: Bacteria > Pseudomonadota > Gammaproteobacteria > Steroidobacterales > Steroidobacteraceae > SCUD01. The sequence continues at coordinate 941 of JBAQWM010000133.1, forward strand.
CGTCGAGACCTGGCCGATAATCGCATCGTTCACGAGGAAGACCGCCGCCTTGCCGGGCGATTACACGCGGCAGGGCGCCAAGGTCGCGGTCGAGAAGATCGTCCCGGCGATGTCGCGCCAGCTCGCGGAACTCGAGAAGCACCGCACGCGCGCAACGAGTGATGCCGGCGTCTGGAAGCTCCCGGACGGCGAGGCCTACTACGCCTGGAACCTGCGCGCCTCGACCACGACCACGATGACGCCGGACGAGATCCACGAACGCGGCCAGGCGGAACTGGAGGCCCTGCAGTCGGAAATGGACGCGATCCTGAAGGCCGAGGGCCTGACCCAGGGCACGGTCGGCGAGCGCATGACCGCGCTCGCCAAGAACCCGCGCCACAAATTCCAGGAAGGCGACCCCGGTCGCGCCGAAATCATGAAGTTCCTCGAGGAGCGCGTCGCCGACATGCGCGCGCGCCTGCCGCAGGCTTTCGCGACGCTCGCGCCCGGCAACTTCGAGATCAAGCGCATGGCGCCCGAGGTCGAGCCCGGCGCGCCCGGCGGCTACGGCGGCCCAGGCAGCATCGACGGCAAGGTCCCGGGCAAGTACTGGATCAACCTGGGCACGACCGAGCGCTGGCGGACCTACGAACTGCCGACCCTGACCCACCACGAGTCTCTGCCGGGCCATGTGTGGCAGGGCGAGTACGCCTTCCGGCTGCCGCTGATCCGGACGCTGCTGGCCTTCAACGCCTATTCGGAAGGCTGGGCGCTCTATGCCGAGCAGCTCGCCGACGAGCTCGGCGTGTACGAGAAGAACCCCGTCTGGCGCCTCGGCTACCTGCAGTCCATCGCCTTCCGTGCCTGCCGCCTGGTCGTGGACACCGGCCTGCACGCCAAGCGCTGGACCCGCGAGGAGGCGATCCGCTGGTTCATGACTGCGAACGGCTCGGGCGAACTGGAAGTCCGGAGCGAAGTGGACCGTTATTGCGTCTGGCCCGGGCAGGCCTGCGGCTACAAGATCGGCCACAGCGAGATCAACCGCCTGCGCAAAAAGGCACAGGACGCGCTCGGCGAGCGCTTCGACTTCCGCGCCTTCAACGACGCCGTCGTCAAGACCGGCGGCGTGCCGATGGTCGTGCTCGCGCGCCGGACCGACGCATTCATTCGGCAGCAGTAGGCATGAAAACCGCACATCGCATGGCCGGCCTGCTGGCCCTGGCCTTTGTCATGCCCGCCCACGCCGACCCCGCGCTCGAACACGCGAAAAAGGTGCTCGACGGCGCCATCCTGTTCGACGGTCACAACGACCTGCCCTGGGCCATCCGCGAGTACCGGGCGACCGAGGGCGACACCGCCGACTACGTCATCGGCGGCCACAGCGCCTGCGCGCCGGCCGCGTCGGTGCCCAGTTCTGGAGCGTGTACACGCCACCGGAAGCCGCAGGCAACTTTGCCCGCACCCAGCTCGAGCAGATAGACATCGCGCGGCGGCTGATCGCGCGCTATCCCGACACGTTCGTACTCGCGAGCACGGCTCCCCAAGGAGGAGCTGTTGCTCGATATGCCGCATTCGGCATATCCAGGAGCATGCCGGACCCATCACTATGCGGAACTCGGAACGGACGTTTCATGGTGGAGGCTCTTTTCTAAGCGTTTGCCGGTGGGTGCATTCGGCATAGATCTCGTGTTCTCTGACGTGGGTCGTAACTCACGTTGGAGGACACATGAGCGCATCGAAGTTGTTTCGTTACCGCAAGACGCTGCAGCAATTGCACCACGGGCCGCTCGGCGCCTACATCGATCGAGTAGCCGCGCGATATGTCGAGCAGGGCTACAGGCGGGACTATGCGGCCGGAGCCGTTGCATCCGTCGACCGCTTTGGTCGCTGGCTTGAACGACGCGGATTCAAGCCGCGTGACATCGAAGAGCAGATGCTCGACCGATACGTTCAGCGGGGCTCCGTGCAGCTGCATCCCAGCACTCGGATCGCTCTGCGTCATCTTCTCGACATCTTGCGTGAGGTCGGCGCTTGTCCGCCGCCGGCGCTGATCGCAAGAGGTCCCATTCAGATTCTGGAGGACGACTTCGGGAAGTACCTCGTCAAGGAGCGGGGACTGGCCGCAAGGACCGTGGAGCACTACACCGAGGCTGCGCGCATCTTTCTCACGACGTGCTCTACGGACGGACAGCGAGACCGTAGTGCCTGGAGTGCTGCGGATGTGCTGACCTTCGTGCAACATCGAGCGGCGCTCAGCGGACCCGTCCAGATGCAGCAACTGTGCACAGGACTGCGTGCGTTCCTGCGCTATCTGCGGTTTCGCGGCGAGATCCGGAGCGATCTTGCCGCAAGCGTGCCGAGGATTGCCCGCTGGCGACTCGCAACCCTGCCGAAGTCGCTCTCG
>JBAQWM010000134.1:0-2727 GCA_049298915.1 Steroidobacteraceae bacterium
GTACATCGCAGTTGTTGGCGCAATTGCCACTCGCGCATATTCGTGACCACGCGCCTGAAACCTGCTTTTCCGTACTGCGCCCGGGCACACATATCCTGCCGCACCGCGGAGTCACCAATGTCCGTTCGGTATTGCACTTACCATTGATCGTGCCGGAACTGTGTGCGCTCAACATTACCGGCGTCGGTACCTTCAGCTGGGAAGAAGACCGCTGTTTCGCTTTTGACGACACCTACGAGCACGAAGCCTGGAATCACAGCGAGCATACGCGAGTCATTTTGCTGACCGATATCTGGAATCCGCACTTGCGCGAAGCTGAGCGACGCGCCTTGAAAGACCTGATCGAGCAAATTGGCAATATCAATCGCACGACCGAAGCAACAGCTCCTGCAACCGACAGCAGAAATTGAGTTGACTATTGTGTAATTAATAGTACTATTAATTTAGTGACAATACTAAATAGGTAGTGTTTTTGTGCCTTCAACCAACTTGATAATTGGCACCGAAGACGCCTCCGAGCCGGAGCGCCTATTGCAGAAGTTCCAGCGCGAGTTGAACGCTGGCCTGGTAGGCCTGGTTTTACTCGCCCTGCTCGACGGCGCCGACGAGGATCTCTACGGCTACCAGATTGCCAAGCGCCTGCAGCAGCTCGCGGACGGCAACTCGCCAGTAAAACAGGGCGCCCTGTATCCGGTCCTGCGTCAATTGTCCGCCAATGGCCTGTTGGCGAGCCGAATCGTGCCGTCTTACTCTGGCCCGCCCCGCCGCTACTATCGGATCACGGACATGGGCCGGAAGACGCTGGCCGAGTGGCGCAGCATCTGGCACGCCACACGCGATTTTGTCGATGAGTTCACGGAGTCCAGGGGAGCATCGCCATGAACGAAAGGTCCGCACCGCGCTCGATCGATCAGTACCTGGCGGCGCTTCGCGCTGAGCTCGCGGGTGAAGACCCGGCCCTCGTGCAGGATGCCCTCTACGACGCAGAGGAATACCTGCGCGCCGAAGTTGCGGCAAACCCGGAGCGTAGCGAGACCGACACGCTCGAACTCATCGCCAGCACCTATGGCGCACCCGATGAGGTCGCAGAGGCCTATCGCACGACCGAGAAGCAGGTCCGAACTGCCCTCGCGCCGCCTTCACGCAAGGTCGCCCGCACCGCCTTTGGCCGGTTCTTTGCGGTCTACGGCGACTCACGCACCTGGACCGCACTCTTTTACATGCTGCTGGCACTGGTGACCGGGATCTTCTATTTCACCGTCACCGTCACCGGCTTGTCCGTCTCGGCCGGGCTGATTGTGCTAATCATCGGCATTCCGGTGTTCCTGCTGTTCACAGGCTTTACGCGCGTGCTGGCACTCGCCGAGGGCCGTCTGGTCGAAGGCCTGCTGGGCCAGCGCATGCCGCGACGCCCGGTCTACCCCAGCAGGGGAATGCCGATCTTCGAGCGCATCAAGGAAATGCTCACGGACCGGCGCACCTGGACGACGATGTTCTACTTCCTGCTGATGCTCCCGCTCGGAATCCTGTACTTCACGATCGCGATCACCGGCATTTCGATGGGCCTCGGGCTGGTGATCGGCTCGATCGCGAGCGTGCTGCTCGGCGCAGGATTCGGATCCGGTGGCATCAGCATCGACGACGGCATCTACTTCGGGCCGTCACCGGCGCTTTCGCCGCTGATTTTCATCGCCGGTGTCTTGCTGCTGACGGGTGTAATGCACCTCGTGCGCGGCGTCGGGCGCGCCCACGGCAGCTTCGCCAAGCATTTGCTGGTCGCGCCGCGTGGCGCGGACTGAGCCGGGCGCACGAGTCGTGCCAAGGCTGATCTTGTACCTGATTCTCGGTCTCCCCGACGCTGTTGATGTGTCGCAAGCTGAAACCGGCGCGACCGCAGAGCGTTGCCTGCCGGGCGATGACGGATTCCTGTCCATGCGGCTACGCGGAAGCCTGGATGCCGACGTCGAATGGCGCGAGCCAGAGCTCGAATGCACCGGCATGCCGCGCCCCGATGGCCGCGGCCTGCGGCTCCGGTTTTCAGGACCACTGCCCGGCGCCGGGAAACTCGCCGTCGTGTTCGCGGCGCCAAGCCTCGGCATGGGCCTCTCGGCGCGCGGCGTGCCGGTCAATGTCACGCTGCTGGACCAGGCGGGCGAACGCATCTATAGCACGCAGGGCGACAGCCGCTGTGTTTTCGACCAAGTCGAACAGCTTGCAATCACGGATTCCGCGTCGCCGGTGCGGAGCATCCGCGTGACGGCGCGGGGATTTTGCACGGCGTCCGCCCGCGCACTGGATGGCGACGGTGCCGTGCTGCTGACGCGATTCGACTTCTCGGGGTTCGTCACTTACAGCGAGGATGACACTTCGGCGCGTGACTTGGCGGCATCGCCATGAATAGCATGATTGCACTGCTCGTCCTGGCCGCGCTGTGCGCCGGATCGGCTGGCGCCCTGGGAAAGCGTGCGCCGGCGCAATTCGCCGGCCTGCGGCGGGCCGATATCCAGGTTATCACTGCCACCGGCCGGCATGACTTCAAGGTCTGGATCGCCGACAACGACCAAAGCCGGGAACGCGGGCTCATGTTCGTGAAAGCCCTGCCCGCGGATCACGGCATGCTGTTCCTGTTCGAGCGGCCGCGTTTCACGGCTTTCTGGATGAAAAATACCTACCTGTCGCTCGATATTGTATTCATCGACGCAAATGGCGTCGTGGTCAATGTCGCCC
>JBAQWM010000135.1:0-1569 GCA_049298915.1 Steroidobacteraceae bacterium
GTTTCGGGGTGCGACTTGACGATGTACGGACACGCGTCGACGCAGAGATGACAGTACTCTTCGCGCAGGCGCGAGTAGGGATAGCACTTCTCCAGATCGATCAGCCAGCGTTTGATACCGTGGGTCATCACGTGATCCTGCGGGATCGCATCGCCTGGACAGTTGCGCTGGCAGACATTGCAGTTCATGCAAAAATCCTGCACGCCAAATTCCCGCGGCTGATCTTCCACCAGCGGCAAGTCCGTGGTCACAAACCCAGGGCGAAAGCTCGCACCGTATTTTTCGTTGATCAAACTGCCGTGACGGCCCAGCTCGCCGAATCCGACCTGATAGAAAATCGGAATCGCCTGCACCTCGCTGGCGCCGTTGTGGTGCGCGATGGCGGGATAGCCCAGCTCGCGGACGTAGGCAGCTAGCGCCGTAGAGATCTCGGTGCACTTTGCGTACGTCCGCATCGCTTCTTCCTCGACGGCGTCGGGGCCCTGAGTAACCTTTTCGTAATCTTCCGCGACGCAGCAGGCGATCACAAACTCATGCGGCACTTCCGAGCCGAGATCGATCATATGCGGTTGCAAGCGACAGACCCCGACCATGTTGGCGCCGAGCTTCGTCGCCTTTGCCTTGATCTGCGCCGTCACCGCCGCCGGATCGCTGACCGCAATCCGTTCAGCGTTAACCGGGCCGTCGCGATAAGGCGCTAGCTCGACCCAACGCCGGCGGTAGGCCTGAATAGTCGGCTTCACCGCTGCGTAGTGGCGCGACTCCGTCGCTCCGGTGGCATGAACCATCTCCGCCAATACCGGGTCAGCCATGCCTTGTTCCCGTCTCGGTGTTATTCCGCGCATTGAATTATCCCCGCTTTTCTTTCAAGTGATTTCTGATTCGCAAGTGCCGTAAACCCCGTCGCTAGCAAAACTCCAATCGTCCACGCTCAGCGCGGCGCCACATTAAAAGCCGCCGCCATGCGAATTGCGTAATTGTGATAAGCGATTGCGGTAGCGGTCAATAACACGTCCCTGTCGTTAAGACCCGCAGCGCGCAACTCGTCGACATCCCGCTTGCGCACCGAAGCCTCGCCGATAGTGCCTTTCTCCGCATAAGCCAGCACCGCCTTTTCCGCGGCCGTGAGCGTGAGCGCACGCCAATCGCTTGCGGCCTGGACGGCAAAAGATCGAACCAGCGGCCCGCGCATTGCGTCGACGAACCTTTCGCAATGAAGCAGGCCCGCAATGGTAACACCGAGCAAACTGTATAGTCGCGGTGTCAAGTGTTCAATGAGCAAGCGGCGCATCGCCGTGTCCGCTTCCAACGCGCCCGGTGCCGCGCTAAGCAGATCTTCAATCCTCGTTCCTGGGACCATGCGCAAGCGGCTCATGGGTCGTCCTCGTAGAGCGAAGTCCGCAGCTGCTCGCGGGTTACGCCGAAGGCGTTTAAAATTTCTTCGGGGAAGTCGAACTTCTCTTCCTCAACGCCGAGCAGATCGGCGATGCGATCCACCCAGTTTCGATAGCCGGCGCCCAAACCAATGGAAAGTATTTGCTCCTCGCTGAAACCCGCTTCACGCAGCGC
>JBAQWM010000136.1:0-6235 GCA_049298915.1 Steroidobacteraceae bacterium
TCACAACGGCCACGCGCCCCGCGATGCTGCCGTCCGCGGCTGCGGCTGCCAGCGCGAGCATGTTTGAGCCGCGTCCGGAAATCAGCACCGCGAAAGACGGCGGGCGTTCCATCAGGCGAGCCGGACGCCCTCTCCGGAGCCCACCTCGCCGATGATCATGGCGCGCTCGCCGCAGGAAGCCAGCAGGGCGATGGCTGCGTCGGCGGTCGCCGGCGGCACGAGCACGACCATGCCGATGCCGCAGTTGAAGGTCCGGTGCATTTCGGCATCCGCGATCGCGCCGCTGTGCTGGATCCACTGCCAGACCGGGTCGCGCTGCCAGGCGCGCGGGTCGAGGCGCACGCCAAGGCCTGGCGGCAGCACCCGCGGGATATTGTCGGTCAGGCCCCCGCCCGTGATATGCGCGACCCCGTGCACCTCGGCATCCTGCAGCAGCCGCAACAGCGATTTCACATAGATCCGCGTCGGTTCCAGCAGCAGATCGTAGAGTCGCGCACCACCGACGCGCGTGTCCGCGTCGGCCCCGGTCTCCGCGACCAGCCGGCGGATCAGCGAATAGCCGTTGGAATGCGGACCCGATGAGGCAAGACCGATGACCGTGTCCCCGGAGCGTGTCCGCGAACCGTCGACAATCCGGTCTTTCTCGACGACACCTACGCAAAAGCCGGCGAGATCGTAATCCTGTCCCTCATACATGCCGGGCATCTCGGCCGTCTCGCCGCCCACCAGGGCGCAGCCGGCCAGCCGGCAGCCCGATGCGATCCCCGCTATGACCCGCGACGCGAGATCGACCGACAGGCGGCCGGTCGCGTAGTAATCAAGGAAGAACAGCGGTTCGGCACCCTGCACCACGACGTCATTCGCGCACATCGCGACGAGGTCCTGACCGATGCCGTCGTGGCGGCCGGTGTCGATCGCGAGCCGCAGCTTGGTGCCCACCCCATCCGTGCCGGCGACCAGGACAGGGTGGCGCCAGCGACCCGGGGGCAGCTCGATCATTGCGCCGAATCCGCCGACGCCCGCGAGCACTTCAGGCCGATGCGTGCGCGCGACCAGCGGCCTGATCCTTTCGACCAGTCGTTCGCCGGCATCGATATCGACGCCGGCGTCCCGGTATGTCAGCGGTGGGCGTATGGTCATCGGTACGGATCGGGTTCTTGAGGGCGCGGGCCCGAGTGCCGGTCAGTGTACTATTGTAGAGATGAACCGCACGCGAAGCTGGCTTGCTGCAATCGCAATTGGCGCGCTCGCGGCGCATGCCGATACGACATCCCTGGGCGACATGTACACGGTGACGGTACCGGTCACGGGCATGGGCGAATCGGCGCAGCAGGCGGCATTTCGCGAGGCCATGCGCAATATCCTGGTACGCGCCACCGGCCGCCGCGATGCCGCCGAGCTCGAGAGCCTCGCGCCGCTGGTCGCCGGTGCCGGCGGGCATGTCGTGAGCTTCCGGCGTGCAGCCGGCAATCTGCTTGCAGTGTCTTTCGACGGGTCGGCGATCGAGAATGCGATTGACGCCGCCGGCCTGCCATTCTGGGGGCCGGACCGCCCGCGGACGCTGATCTGGCTTGCGGTCGAACTTGGCGCACGGCGTGAACTCATTTCCTCCTCGACCACCGGCGATGACAGGCAACGTATCGAACGTGCAGCCGCGGGTCGCGGGGTACCGATCGTCTGGCCGGCTGTCGGCGACGATCTCGGGCGCGGTTTGCAGCAAGTCTGGGCGGGCGATCATGAATCCCTGGTCACCGCGGCGCGCCGCTACGGCGCTGAAGGCGTGCTGATCGGTCGCGCGGTTGCACTGGGGGCGGGGCAATACGATGTCGAATGGACCTTTGCGTCGGCAGGCCTGTCCGCGGTGGCGCGAGGCGATCTGGAATCCGGACCCGATCTGGCGGCAGACCGCTACGCGAGCGCATTCGCCTCGCAGACCGCCGGCCAGCGCGTCGAGCAACTCGTGACGGTCACCGGTGTGGACACGCTCGCGTCCTACGCGACGGCGCTGCAGGTGCTGGGCCGACTGTCGCCGGTGCGCAGTGTCGCGGTCGACGAAGTGACGCAGGATGCCGTGTCATTCGTCGTGACGGTCCGCGGAGATCCGGACGCATTGCGCAACGCGATCCGCCGCGCCGGCCGGCTGGTGCCGGTCGACGAGTCGCGCATGATCTTCGCGCTGGCGCCATGAGTCTGGCGACGGTTCCGAATGTCATCTGCGTGATGCGCATGGCGCTTGCCGTGCCGATCGTCTGGTTGCTCGCGGAGGGCCAGTACGCGCTGACGCTGGTCCTGTTCGGCATCGCGGGCGTGTCGGATATTCTCGATGGTTATCTCGCCAAGACATTCAACTGGACCACTGAACTCGGCAAGGTACTCGATCCGGTCGCGGACAAGCTGCTGCTCGTCAGCGTATTCATCACGCTGACCCTGCTGGGGCTGATTCCACTGTGGCTTGCCGCGGTAGCGGTTGCGCGCGATGTAATCATCGGTGTCGGCGCCTGGGTGTACCTGGCGATGTTCGGTCCGCTGGAAGGCCGCCCGACGATGCCGAGCAAGCTGAATACGCTGGTCCAGCTGCTGTTCGTCATTGCGGTCATCGGGCGCGCCGGCTATCCCGTCGTCCCCGAATGGCTGATCGTCACCATGGGGGCGATGGTCTTCGTGACCACTGTCGTCAGTGGCGCGGATTACATCGTTACCTACGTGCGCAAGGCGATCGCGGTCAGTCGCTCCCGCCGTACTGGCGCGTGACAGCGTGCGGCAGCTGCCATTGGGTGTCCAGCTCGGCGTCTCGATGCGCTTCGAGACCTACTACGAAGGCGCCAATGGCGCGGCCGTGGCAGCTCTCCGGCAACTGGCAGACGCGGGCGCGCAGGCACCACTGTGGATTCTCGGACCGGCCGGCGCCGGCAAGACTCATCTGTTGCAAGCGAGCTGCGCATACGCGGGGCAGCGCGGCCTGACTTCCGCCTATCTGCCGCTGGCCAGACCACAGGACCTGGTTCCCGCCCGGCTGGGCGGTCTGGAGCAGCTCGATCTCGTCGCGCTCGACGATATCGCTGCGATCTGCGGCGAGCAGGCCTGGGAGCTCGCTCTATTCAGGCTCCACAACGAAATACTGGAGGCGGGTGGCCGGCTCGCATGTTCCGCGCGCCTGCCACCGGCAGGTGCCGCGTTCGCATTGCCGGATCTCGCTTCGCGCATGTCAGCCTGCGTGGTTCATACCCTGCAGCCGCTGGCGGAATCCGACCATGGCCAGGCCCTGCGTCGCCGCGCCGCACACCGCGGTCTCGAACTGCCCGACGACACGCTGTCTTACCTCACGCGCAGGGCTCCGCGCGATTTCGCGGCATTGTGCCGCTTGCTCGATGAACTCGATACCGAAGCACTGGCTGCGCAGCGGCGGCTGACCATTCCCTTCGTACGGCAGGTACTCGAGGCTTTGGACTAGCCGCGGCGCTGAACGATGCGCAGCAGGGCGACGACCGTGGCGAATGCCGCGAATATCAGCGCAATGCTCAGTGTCGCCGGCGCGCGCGCCGGGGCATTGACCAGCAGCTCCGTCAGCGCCATCGCAAGTGCCGGTGCCAGCGTCAGCGGCGACCATTGCAGCGTGCGTCGCTTACCGCGCATCAGCCCGGGCAGCGGCAGCAGCAGCGGTGCGAGCGCGATGGCGGTCGTGATCGCCCCGACGCCGCCGGCGGTGAATGGCCATCTGGCGATCGAGGCGAGCAACAGGATCCAGATGCCGATCGCGAGCAGGCGCACACGCAACTGACGCGTGTGCCCGGTCACGCGGCGGTGCCGAGTCGCACCGCTATCCCGGCGACGCGCCTGCCGAGCGCCTGGGCAAGCTGCCGCTCGGCTTCGCCGAGCGCCGGACGGGTTCCTTCGGGAACCACACGGCTCGCCCCGTAGGGCGTGCCGCCGCCGGTCGTGGACGACATCGCGGGCTCGGTAAATGGCAGGCCGACGAGCAGCATCCCGTGATGCAGCAGCGGAAGCAGCATCGAAAGTGGCGTTGTCTCCTGGCCGCCATGCATCGTGCTGCCCGACGTGAATGCGCCGGCCGGTTTGCCAGCGAGGACGCCGGTCAACCACAGACTCGAGGTGCCATCAAAGAAGGCCATCAGCGGCGCCGCCATGTTGCCGAAGCGCACCGGGCTGCCGAGCACCAGACCCCCGCATTCGCGCAGGTCCTCATGACTGGCATAGGGTGCGCCCTCCGCCGGCACCTCCGGGGCGCTGGCATTTCGACCGGCCGTCGCCAGTGCCGGCACCGTTCGAATCCGCGCCCGCGCCCCAGCGACCGCATCCACGCCGCGCGCGACCAGCCGCGCGAGTTCTGCAGTCGTGCCGTGACGCGAATAGAACAATACGAGGATGTCGGTCATGCGGCTCTGCCTGTGCTAAAGTTTTATAAAGCTTCTTAGACACTTACGAACGGTTCAACCAGTGAATTCTAACTCCATTCCGGTCGCCGCGCGACGCATCCGGATCACGGGGCGCGTGCAGGGAGTGTACTTCCGGGCGAGCACTGCGGAACGGGCGCGCGCGCTGCTGCTGCGCGGCTATGCGCAAAACGAAGCCGACGGCAGCGTGCTGGTGCTGGCGGCTGGCCCGGTCGCCGCAATCGATCAGATCGTCGAATGGCTGCACACCGGCCCGCCGATGGCGCGGGTCAGATCCGTCGCGGTCGAGATCGTCGACCCGGCGACGGTGGACTGGCCGCCGGGTTTTTCGACGCGCTAGCGCTGCCAGCGCGAATGCAGACGCCCGAGCACGAGATCCGGATAGGTCCGCCGGCCCGCGCTTCCGTTGTAGCGGGCGAGGGCGCGCCGGTAGTCACCGCGCTCGCGCTCCAGGTAATAGGCAAGGATGCTGGTGCCCATGCGTATATTCATCTCGACATCCAGCAGGTCGCGCCTGCTGAGGCCGAGTTCCTCGGGCCAGAATGGCATCACCTGCATCATGCCGACCGCGCCGGCGGAGGACACGGCGAATGGATCGAACGCGCTTTCGACATCGATGACGGCCAGCACCAGTTGCGGCCGGTCGCGCAGCATCGACTGCTTGCGCGACTCGCAATGTACCGAGCGCAGTATCCGCTGCGCGGCTGCGCTGATGTCGTCACCCAGGCGCAGGTCCGCGGGCTGCTGGCGCAGGCGGCGCTCGACCCGCGGCTGCATCAGCGCATACCAGACGACATCGTCGTACTTTTCCTCGAAGCAGGGCCTGCTGCTGATCGCCGCGGCGATGACCTGGCGCAGCCCCGGGTCACGCTGGCCGTCCGCGCATGCAGGCCCTGCCATCGCGAGGCCCGCGAGCATCAGTGGCGTCATCCACGCGATCCGGGCCATGGCGGCGCGGCGCCTCAGCGTTCCGCCTCGAGCCGCGATCCGAGAAATGCCACGGTCTGCGCTATCGGTATCTCCTCGTTCCCGGCTGCGCGCCGGTGGCGGTATTCGTAGCAGCCGGCGTCGAGACCGCGCTCGGAGACGACGACACGATGCGGGATGCCGATCAGCTCGGCATCGGCGAATTTGACGCCCGGGCGAGCGTCGCGGTCGTCGAACAGCACCTCGATGCCCGCCCGCACCAGGTCCCGGTACAGCAGTTCGGCTGCGTCGCGCACGCGCTCCGATTTGGCCCAGTTCAGGGCGACCAGGACCACCTGGAATGGCGCGAGCGGCGCGGGCCAGATGATGCCGCGCTGGTCGTGATTCTGTTCGATCGCGGCCGCGACGATGCGCGTGATGCCGATACCGTAGCAGCCCATATACATGGCGACATTCCTGCCCTGTTCATCGAGTACGGTAGCGCCCATTGCCTCGCTGTACTTGCGTCCGAGCTGGAAAATGTGACCGACTTCGATGCCGCGCGCGACCGCCAGCCTGCCGCGGCCGCCCGGGGCCGCATCCCCGTCGACGACATTGCGCAGGTCCGCAATCGCGGGCTCGGGCAGGTCGCGCCCCCAGTTGACGCCGGTGAGGTGCGCATCCGCGCGATTGGCACCGCAGATGAAATCGGCGAGGACCGCGGCGGAACGGTCGGCAATGACGGGCATGCGCAGGCCGACCGGACCGAGGAAACCGGGCTCGCAACCCGCGAGCGACGCAATACGCGCAGCGTCCGCCATCCTGAACGGCGCGGCGACGCCCTTCTGCTTCTGTGCCTTCAGGGCATTCAGGTCGTGGTCGCCGCGCAGCAGCAGCGCAACGAGACCGCCGTCGGC
>JBAQWM010000137.1:0-3083 GCA_049298915.1 Steroidobacteraceae bacterium
AACCGAGGATGCGGTTGGTTTCCTCCTTGTCGCTCGCGAGCTCGACCGCGATGTGCGGGGTGCGGCCCGTGACCGTCGCCTGCAGGCGTTGCTGGTAGCGGCCATGGCCCAGCTGGATCAGCGACTGGTCATTGAGCCGGAGCCACGGAATGCCGCGTTTGCTGGCCGCTTGCACGAGCGCGGCCGTCGAGGGGCCGAGCGCGCGGCGCTGCGCATAGCGGATGTATTCATCCCGCGCTTCCGGCCAGTTCCAGCCGGCCGGCACCGAAGCGGCCGGGCGGATCGATTCCGGCAGCAGCGAGCACAAGAGCCGGAGCCCCAGCTCGGCGGCCGCGATTCCTTCCTCGCGCTCCGCGTATTCATATACCACCGAATAATGACCCGGCGGCCCGAGACTCCGGGTCTTGCCGAAACTGACGTCTTCGCCCGCGACATTCTGCAATTCGAGTGCGACATGCTCGAGCACGTGGCCGAGCCAGGTGCCCTCGTCCTCATTCATGCGCCGGATGAATCCGCCGGGTTGCTGGTAGGAGCAGCCGTGCCCGGCGAGGCCTGGCAGCGCCTCGACCAGGCCCGCCACGAAGGATTTGCCGAGTCTGGCCGTAGGCCAGGCCTCGAGCTCCCCGAGATCGAGTTCCAGCCGGATGACCGGGAAGTGCGCGAAATGCGATGGCCCGACGTAGACGGAGCGCTCGAGTATGCGCATCAGGGCGTCCCTAGCGATTGCCGATCGAGGCGACCCTCGTATGCAGGTTGAAGGTCGCGCCCCCGACCAGCAAATGCACGACCAGGCCGAGAATGCAGATCGGCTGGCCCTCGGCGGCGCTGTCGACCGACGAGAATGTGACCTGCGAAGCGTCAACCACGGTGACGCCGCCATTGCCTTCGACCTCGACCGTCTCGTCGGGCCCGATGAATGCGGCGGTATCCTCATCCAGGCCGATGCCGACCGCGAATGGGTTGTAGGCGAGCGCGGTGACCAGCCGGCCGAGGCGGTCGCGTTCGCGGAAATGCTGGTCGATGATGAAGCGGTTGGTGAGTCCGAGACCCGGAGCGAGCCGCACGCTGCCGGCGATCGCCGACGAACCGTCGTCACCGAAGGCGATCATGTGCTCGGACAGGATGCTGGCGCCCGCGCTGGTGCCGCCGACCGTGACGCCGCGGGCATTCTGCCCGCGGATCAGCTTGGCAACCGGGGTTCCGCCCAGGAGCGTCGTCAGCCGCAGCTGGTTGCCGCCGGTGAAGAATATGCCGCTCGCCCGCGCCAGGCGCTCGAGGCGGCCCTTTTCCTGGCAATCGCGCCGGGTGTCGAAATCCATGACCGCGACATCGCGGGCGCCCAGATCCCTGAACAGCTGCTCGTAGCGCGGGCCGGTCTCGTGCGCGCGGCTCGCGGTCGGGATCACGACGATATCGGCGTCCGCGCCGCCCGAGACACGCAGGAAGCGCTCGAGTATGTGCGGGTCGTTTTCCTTGTTTTCGGCGCCCCCGATCGGGACGATGAAACCGCGCCGCTCGCCCTCGGGAACCCTGCTGGGGCTCATGGGATCAGCCGCCGAGCGCGCTCTTGATGCGCGCCGACAGCGCGCCGATGTCGGTGCGGCCCTGGACCTTCGGTTTCAGCATGCCCATGACCTTGCCCATTTCCTTCATGGATGCAGCACCGGTGGCGGCGATGGCCTCGCGTATCAGCGCCTCGAGTTCGCTGTCGCCGAGCTGCGCGGGCAGGTACTGCGTCAGCCAGCCGATTTCGGCCGATTCCCTGGCGACCAGATCGGCCCGCTTGCCGGCCTCGAACTGCAGGATCGACTCGCGGCGCTGCTTGATCATCTTGTCGATGACGGCCAGCACCTGCGCATCGTCGAGCTGGATCCGCTCGTCCACTTCGCGTTGCTGGATGCCTGCCTGCAGCATGCGGATGCACGAGAGGCGATCCTTCTCGCCCGAGCGCATCGCAGTCTTCATTTCTTCGGTGATACGGGCCTTGAGGCTCATCCCGGAATCAGCGCGTTGCGATGCGACTGCCGCCGTCGCGCGTTGAGCGCTTGAGGTGCCGCTTGATCGCCGCCGCCTTCTTCCGTTTCCGTTCCTGGGTGGGCTTCTCGTAGAATTCCCGGCGACGCAGTTCGGTCAGCACGCCGGCCTTTTCGCAGGCGCGCTTGAAACGGCGCAGCGCAGCGTCGAAGTACTCGTTCTCGCGGATACGGACACTCGGCATTCGAACCTCATCTGGCAGGCGACCCCCCGGAACTGCCCCGGGGAAAGGGCCCGGAATTGTAGTGATGTGCCCCCGGAAAATCAAAAGACTGGCGTTATGAAAGTCCTCGGCATCGAGACCTCCTGTGACGAGACCGCGGTCGCCGTGTACGACGGCGCGCGCGGGCTCATGGCCGATCGCGTCTGGAGCCAGATCGAGCTGCACCGGCCGCACGGCGGTGTCGTGCCCGAACTTGCCTCGCGCGAGCATGTGGAACGCCTGCTGCCGATGGTCCGGGATTGCCTGGCGGAGGCTGGACTGACGCCGCAAGCCATTGATGGCATTGCCTATACCGCGGGTCCGGGCCTGATCGGTGCGCTGCTCGTCGGGGCGACGGTCGCGCGCGGCCTGGGCTATGCCTGGAACGTTCCGGTCGTCGGCGTGCATCACCTGGAAGGCCACCTGCTGGCGCCGCAGCTCGAACCGGGTGCGCCGGAATTCCCGTTCATCGCGCTCCTGGTTTCGGGCGGTCACACGATGCTGGTCGAGGTTGCCGGGCTCGGCCGCTACCGGATCCTCGGCGAGACCCTGGACGATGCGGCTGGCGAGGCCTTCGACAAGACGGCCAAGCTCCTGGGACTCGGCTACCCGGGCGGGGCGGCACTCGCCGCGCTCGCCGAATCGGGCCGCAACGGCGTATTCGAGTTTCCGCGGCCGATGCTCGACCGGCCGGGGCTCGATTTCAGCTTCAGCGGCCTCAAGACGGCGGTCGTCGTGGCGCTGCGCGGCCGCCGGCTGGATGCACAGGCACGCGCCGACGCGGCGCGCGGATTCGAGTCGGCGATGGTCGAAACACTGGTCGCAAAGGCGATGCGGGCTCTGCACC